>NC_013192.1:1849207-2157408 GCF_000023905.1 Leptotrichia buccalis C-1013-b
AAATAAAAAACAACCAAACTCACTTATAAAAGTAAAAGAATGATTGTTTCACTTAATAATTAAATTATTTTATTTTTTCTGATTTCTAAGTTCTTCTGGTTTTTGCGATAGTCCTGTTGAAGGTCCTGTTTCTGGTAATTCTACTGCTTCTTCTTTAGGCATTCCTAAAGTATTTAAATTTGATAATGTTGTATTTAATTTCCCAAGTAATACATCAATATTTTCAGCTGTTACTACTATTTTTTCTCCATCTGCGGTCTTTTTGACAACGAACTGTGTTGTATATTTTGATTTTGGTTTGTTCTTGGATTCTAATTCCTCTTTTAGCACTTCTTCAACTGATAAAGGTCTTTTTGAATCATCTTTTGAAAAAGCTCCTTTAACCATATTTTGGAAAACTTGTAAAAACACCTTCTGCATATCTACATTTTTTATTTCCACAGTTACAATTGATGTTTCATCATCTTGTTTCTCAGTTTTGACTATTTTGTACTCAATGTTTTTTAATAGGGTCTTAAAAAGAAATTTCTGAATTTCATTATTGTATCCTGCTTCCATATTTGCTTTAAAACTTTCATCACTTGTATATTTTGCCGCCTCATTAAATTTTTCAGCTTTTACATTGTCAATAAATTTTGAAACTGTTTTATCAGGTCCAGAACCACAGCTAACTACGAATAAAAACATTAACATTCCTAGTAATATCTTTTTCATTCATAACTCCCTTCTATTTTATTTATAATATTTTTAACTCTTTGTTATTTATTCTACATCATTTGCATTAATAAGTCAAGAAAGTTTTGAAATTTATATAAAAGATAATGTTAAGAATTTTCTTTATTTTAAATTATTTTTATTTTTTTAGCTCTTTTTCTAGTTTTCTCACACGCTTTACAAGTTCAGGGACTTTTCCCATAGCCATTTTTACTCTCAGGTCTTCCATATGCTCACGAAGCGGATACCCTGACATCTGTTTTCCATCTGGCACATCATTAGTAACTCCCGATTTTGCCGCAATTACTACATTGCTTCCAATTTTTAAATGCCCTGCTACTCCAACTTGCCCTGCAAGAGTTGAATTGTCTCCCACTTCCACACTTCCAGAAATACCGGTCTGAGCAACAATTAAGCAATTTTCCCCAATTATATCATTGTGGGCAATATGTACTAGGTTGTCTATTTTTGTTCCTTTTTTTACAATCGTATCTCCAATTGCGCCTCTGTCGACACATGAATTTGCCCCAATTTCAACTTCTTCTCCTAAAATCACGTGTCCAATTTGCTCTATTTTAACATTATTTCCATTAACTTTCACAAATCCAAATCCATCTGCTCCAATTACAGCTCCCGGTTGTAAAATCGAGCCTCTCCCAATTTTTGAAAACTCTCTTATTGTAACATTTGAATAAATTATACAGTTATCTCCAATTTCTGTTCCTTCAAAAATTGACACATTTGGATAAACTACTACATTTTTTCCAATTTTTACATTATGCCCTATATAAGTGTTTATTTTGGAAACATTTGCTGTTTTGTCAATTTTTGCAGAATTTTCTATCTGATTTTCAAATGGCTTTAATTTGGGTTTGAAATAATTTAATAGTATTGGCATCAGCTCTCTAGGATTATTTTTTACTACAATAAACGTTTTTTCAGCTGGCAAATTTGGTAAATCTGGTACAATAACAGCACCTGCATTACATTTTCCAATATTTTTCAGCATTTTCTCATCTGCTGCAAAAGTTAATTCCTTTTCATTTGAATGAAAAAATGGAGCAAGTCTTGTAAAACTCAATGTGTCATTTCCTCTTATTTCACCATTTATCAGTTTTGAAATTTCTTTTATATCGTACATTTTTATCTCTCCTTTTTGCTTTATAAAATTAATAGGGACTGAAATTAATCAACCCCTATAATTAAATTTGTATTTAAATTTTTTTAAATTAGAATGATTGTCCAAAGCTAAAGTAGAATTTACCTTTATCTTTTTTCTCACCTTTTTTCTCAGGATCCATAGGCCAACCATAATCAAATCTTAACGGTCCAATTGGCGTATTTAATCTTACCCCAACTCCATAACCTTTTTTAAGTTCTTTAAAGTCATGAGCTTCTTTTCTATTTGGTTTGTATACTCTCTTACCTGTAACGGGATCTCTTCCTTCTCTTTGCCAAGCATTACCTATATCAAAAAATGCTACTAATTGTATTGTATCATTAATTTTTGTTCTATTTTCAATTGTTGCATGGAACTTGTCATATCCATCAAATGCTCCAGAGTCGTATCCACGAAGTGATTCTGCTCCACCAATACTGAATTTTAAGGCTTCAGGAGTTCCGCTTCCAGTTTTACCCCAAGCTACTCTATATGCCATTACGTTTTTCTCACCAAAGAAAGTTGGATGGTAAGCTCTTAAATCTGCTTCAAATTGATCATACTGTCTAGGATCTTTTATAAGTTCTCCTCTTTCGTATGACAATGTTGCATAAATACCTTTAGTAGGACTATAGTCATTATCTCTTGTGTTATAAATCAACATTGGAGTAAGCGCAACTAAATTATATTTATCATTTACCGTTTTATTTCCAAACAACTCTTTAAAATGTTCATATCTTGCAGACAATCTTACAAAGATATCACTATTTAATCCTTTACCAATTGTCCAACGTGTTCCTATTCTTTTAACTTTTTCCACTTCGTCTTTTTCTGCGTTATCATCGACAGATTCTGTCCAATAAGCCGATCCTCCAGCTTGAACTCGTTCAGTTCCTCTTAGCCAAGGATCAAACCAGCTTAATTCAAATGTTTTATCTCCTTTATTTGAAGCTGACAAAGTAATCGCAGCATCCTGTGCTCTTCCTAGGAAATTTGAATCTGATAATTTAACTTCTCCTACCAATCCTACAGAAGTTCCATACGAAATACTTCCGTTAATTGTAGTTGTAGGTCTTTCTTCTACTACAAATTCTACAATTCTTGCATTTGGATCTTCTTCTTTTCCTCCAATTTTTGGTACAATTGAAGTAAATATTCCCGTTCTGTAAAGTTCTTTAAGTGTTGCTGCCACATTTTTCTCTTCAAATATGTCTCCTGGAATTATTTTTTGATATCTTTCAAATACATATGGTTTTGTTCTTAAAGTCGTATGTTTTAAAGATTGTCTTTCATTATCTCTCTTAGATGGGGCTTTCGAATATTCAACAGAATCTACAACTCCTTCCGTTAATCCAAGGTTTAGAATTCCATCTTCTGAAACATTTATTGATTCAATTCTCACAAGAGTGTATCCATTTTTGTTGTATAAATCAAGTATTCCATTGTCATCAGGATCTAGCAAGTTGCTGTTTAAGATTTCACCAACTTTTACTTTTAAGGCTTTTCCTATTTCTTCATTTGAGAATAAAGTATTTCCTTCAAAATTCATACCTTGTATAATTGGATTTTCTCGAACTTCGTAAAGAACTGATACAGTATTGTCAGCTTTTCTATCAATTTTTGGCTCAACTGCTGAAAAATATCCTGATTTGAATATTTTTTGCGCTCCATCAATTGCTTTTTGCGGTATAAAGATATCTCCAGATTTTATAGGAAGATCTTTTAGATAATCTTCTTTGTTAAGTAGCTTAGTACCTTGAATATCTACAGTTGTTACTGTGTAGTTTGTTTCTCTTTTCAGTTCTTGCTGTAATTGCTGTCTTTTTAAAATTTCTCCTGCATTTTGAGCTTCACTTACTTCAACCGCTATATTTACATTATTTCCTTCAGCTTGTGGGAAAACATTTACATCCGCTACATATCCTAGTCTTCTAAGTGACAGATAAATATCGCTTAAACTTTTATTTGAATAATCGTCTCCAGTTCTTACAGGAATTTGTGATGTTAACAATTCAGATGGTACTTCACCTGATGATTGTGAAAGATTAATTGAACCAACTTTGTAATCTATTTTTTGTTCTGGAATTTGTGGTAAATCTTTTTCTTTGTTTTTATTTTTGTTTTTAGCATTATTTTTAGTTTTTACTTTTTTTATTTTAATTTTTTTCCCTTTAACTTGAACTGATTCTATTTCATCGTCAAAAGTTAAACTATTTGCACTGTTTACACTACTTGCTTCATTTTTTTCACTAACAGTATCAGCCGCTTCACTTTCCTCTTCACTAGAGGTGCTTTGATTATCTGCTAATTCATTAGTTCCATTAGTTCCAATTATTTTGCTTTTTTCTTCTGCCTGTGATAAATTATTCACAGAAACAAACAATGTTACCACAACAATTAAAGCATAAATTTTATTTTTCACTTTTTGTCTTGACATTTTTCCTCCTATTTTTTTAATGTATCGAGTTTTCTCTTTTTAAATATTTTTCTTAAAATATCTCCAAATGTGTCCGCTCTTGTCGAAAAATCAATTCCAAAATAATAATTTATTCTTGATCCATTAGTCATGTATACTTTGGACTTATTTATATTTTCTCCTCCAAGACGTAAATCTAAACCATTTGTAACATTATAGCTAAGCCAGGCATTATAGCCTATAGGTTCCTTTCCTTCTGATTTTGAAGTTTGATACGGAAATTTCACAGCCGCATTCCAAAATAGTTTATCTTTATATAGATTATCCTGAAGCGTAAGCGTTGTAGATGCGTTATATCCTCCTTCTCTGGCTGAATTTACATTTGTTGAAACAGATACTTTAGACAACCCTAACGTATCTCTAATTTTACCAGTTACTGATGAAAAAATCAACTCATTTAACGCACTGTTTACTAGAGAACCTGCAATTACCAGTCCATCAGCTGAATTGTCATCTCTTCTTGCACCATCTCCGACAATAGTATTAAATGCAAGCATTGATATGATTTCTTCACGAGTTTTTCCTGAAGAAGATGAAAAACTTATTTTTGGATCATTTACGTTTCCACTTACATTTATTTCTATTCTATCTCCGTTTACTATTGTACTCGCATCGAATATTACAAAGGGATTGGTGATTGAAGTTGTTGTTCCATTCATAACTGGAACAAATCTTATTTCTGCACCGTCTATTTTAAAATCATTTCCATTTACTGAAAATGAACCTCTTGTAATCATATATTGTCCATCTATTCCGACTTGACCATTATCATAAGTGATTTCGGAATCTCCTTTTATTTTTCCCTTTATATTTTTTACAACACTTATATTAGGAATATTCAGTTTTACATTATTTCCAGTTCGTACATTCAGTTTAACACTATATTGCTTTAATATCTTGTCAATAACCTCTTCAACAACTCCCTCTACAATTGTCTTATCCTTTGATTTTTTTGCCTGTTCTTCATCAGATAAGGTTGTTGTTGTTTCAGTTTGAGAATTAAAATTTGGTAATTCTCTTATTTCTGCACTGTCAATGGTCAAATCCCCGAATAATCTATTTTCTGTAAATATCGCATCTCCTGAAAGTGCCAGATCAATTCCTTTTCCATAACGGATTCCAACTTTATTAAGTGCCGCATTCAATTCAATTTTTCCCAGTTCCAAACGTTTTGTCTTCATAAAATCTGCTGGAATTGTAGGGACATCCAAATTTCCTGTCACTTTAAAAGTTCCGCCATTATATCCTCCATCTAGTCTATTCACGATAAGTTTATTATTTTTTAAATCAATATTGGCATTTACATTGTCTACAAGGGTCATTTGATCCTTTGTTTTATAATTGAAATTATCCAGCAGGATATGCCCTGTTGTAGATTCATTTGAGAAAATTGCATCTATATTTGCAATTCCGCTTGCCTGTTCTATATCTTTATTAACTCCTAAAAAATTTAAATTAAAATTTTTTGCAAGCATCGAAACATCGTATTTTATAGGTGCAAATTGAAAATATCCATTTACTAAGAGTGGATTATCTTCATATTCCAAATAAAACTGTCCTATATTTAAGGTTTTTTCATTAGCCTGAAGATCAATATCTACATTTTTTACAGGAAAACCGCTAAGTTTAACCGCATCTGACTTTATTTGAAGTCCTGTTATGAATTTTTCAAAACTTCCACGATACATGAAACTAAGATCAATGTCTCCACTGTATCCCTTATCTTTCAAATCCTGTACCGAATCAAGTGAAAATTTCTGATTTGCCAGCTTATAGTCGATATTTACGTTAGCCAAATCAAATTTTGTCTGTGTTTCAAATAGTATCTCATTATTATCTCCAAAAAATTTTAATTTTTTTATGTCGAATGTTCCGTATTTAAATAATTTGTCGATATTTCCATTGGAATATTCAAGATTTGCTACAATTTGTGGGATTCTATAAGTCTTTAAGCTTGTATTGTTTAAAGTTAGTTCACCTGACAAATTAAAATTGTTCAAATCACCTTTCAAACTAAGATCTGATTTTGTTCCAAATGTTAAATCTGGCATATTTAGAAGTTTTGGAATATCAGGCTCTTTTAAAGTTAGTTTTATATCAGAAATTCCCGTTTTCAAATCATAAGTTCCAGATAGCTTATTTTCACGTAAAGTTACGTTCTGAAAATCTATAACCCCATTTTTTATATTTAAAAAGGCATTTGTGTCACCTACATAATTTGAGTTTATAGTAGTCGGAGCTGCCGGCAATGAGATTGTTCCTGATAGCTTGTCAACAGTTCCTGACAAGTTTGCAGTTAAAACTCCAACGTTTAAGTTGATTTTTTGGCTGGAAGTATTATAAAGCATATAATCCTTTAATTGTGCATTTATATCCATTTTTCCAGTTTTTATATCAAATTTCCCGCTAGCTGTCAAATTTTCGTTTTGTATTTTTGAAATATTAACAACATTGTCTTTTATATTCAAGTTTCCTTTGACATTCTTTAAACGCTGATATCCAAACCAAAGTTCATCCATATTTGTATTAATTGTCATATCCAGATTTTTCAAATCGTTAATTTTACCGTTTACACGTAACTTTTCGTATTCTGCAATATATTCCCCATAGGGACTGAAAAGTTCATATGCTCCCGAGAAATGACTGCCTTTTCCACTAATTCTAGCTGTCACTGTCGCTGGTAATTTTGCTTTATTCAGTCCCTTAAAATTATAGCCATTTGCTCTTAGTTCCTGTGCAATGTCTACAGTTTTGGGAATACTTAACGTGTAAGAATGTTTCATATCTGAAGTTGTCGTTCCGGCAATGTTTACAATTGTTCCACCCTTTGTTCCTGCTGTTCCAATTATTTTGTAGTTTCCATTGTGAATTTTGATATTTGTTCTTATTGTTTTAATAAATGGAACTGAAAGGTCCTTTAATTTTAAACGTAGTCTTCCTGAACGCAAAACATTGGCTTCATTAAATTTCACAACTAGATTTTCAATATCTGGACTTACTACATAGCTGTTTCCACCGTAATTTACTTTTAGATAGCCTTTACTTCTGGCATTTATTACAACTGTTTGTTTTTTCGGATTTACAGTGTATCTTGCATTTAGAAGTCTGGAGTTTAGTGTTCCAGTTATGACGTTTTTGGATGAAATTTTTGCATTTCCAGTGAATGTTTTTATGTCAAAATCTGAGCCTAGATTTTTTAGGACATAGTTTCCGCTTCCGTTTTTATTTTTCAAATCGTACACAAATTTTCCAATTTTAACATCCTGATTGATTCTAAATCCTGAAATTTCTTCATTGAATACAAATGTCGTATTATTTAAAGTCACCTTATTATCTGCGATTTTCATTGCAGTTTTTACATTTTGGAAATTATAGTTCGAGATAGTTATGTTATCTGAAGAGAATTTTCCGTCAAGTGTAGCTTTTTTGCCTTTAATATCGACATTTACGTCAAGATTTCCTGTAATTCCGCCTGTAGCAGTAAATTTCGTATCTTTTATCACTTTATATCGGGCAATTTCTTCAAAAGGAACATTATTAGCGTTTAATTTTAAATTCAGCTTGTTCTTTTCAGGAAGATAATCAAGTGCCAAAGATACTGGCTGTTCACTTAATTTAGTATCAGCTTTTACTGTAATTTTTTCTTTTTTCAAGTCAATTACAGCATTAACATTTTCGATATCGCCGTCAAAATCAACGTAGCTAAGTTTCCCATTTTTTATTTTCAGATTCCCCAGAACGTTCATTTTTTTCTTGACTTTATTTTCACTTAATTTAAGCACTCCGTTCAATATTCCGCCTTTTACTTTTATCATATCAAGCGGTACATATTGTCCCAGTTCTTCCCTTATGCCAATGTTTCCAAAACTGAAATTCAGACGGAATTCCTTTCGCCGTTTATCGCTATTTTTCATTGTGTCAAACATTGAATAAATTGACTGTTTTGATTTTACAAGCTGCTTTAGTTCAATTTTTATCTGTTCCGTTGTTCCATCTTGATTTTTATTTCCAGAACCTTTTGCTACTAATGAAAATCCACGGGATTTTGCTGTTTCCAGATTTCCACTTACTTTTACAAGCTTTTTCTGTATTTTTTTAGGAAAGCTTATGTCTGTATAATTTAGAACTGTATTGTGAATATGAAGTTTTCCTATTCTGCTTGTCGGATCAAATGTTTCCCGCTTTTTAGGATCTTTTTTTATTACGTGAAAAATATTGAAGTCATTATTTTTTCTACGTTCCAGATTCACAACACCGTTATAGACGTCAATTCGGTTAAGTCTTGTCGGCATAAGCAAACTTATTCCAGCTGTAGTTTTTTTACCGTAAATGACTACTTTTCCTTTCATATCCTTAACTTTTAAATTATTAACCTGAAGTTTACTAAATCCGATAAGCCAGACGCCATTAAACTCAACATTCAGTCCACTACTTTTCAAAATTGAGGTCAGAACACTTTTAAAGTTTTTAGTTGAAATATAAAACTTTAACGCAAATAGAGACATTAGAAGAAAAACAAACACGATTAAAGATTTCTTTATGTATTTCATCTCACGTTTCTTACCTCCTCTTCTGCTTTTTTTGAAAAGGATAATTATTTTCATTGTCCTAATTTCTACTATTTTCTTTTATTTTTTCGTCTTTTGAATTATCACAATTGAAATTATGAATATTCGATGTAACGAATGAATAAAGAAAATATCTTTTTTATTTTACCACAATTTTTCATAAAAATCTATTATTATTATACGTTTTTTTCCCTTAGACTGTATTAAAATCTAAAAATCATTATATTTTAACTTTTTTCTAATATTTTTTATTAATCAATGTTATGTTTTATTTTTTATAAAATTACATTATTTACTAATTTTATTTTTAATTTTAAAAAAAAGACTGTTCTACTTTAAAACAGCCGTTGTTTAACTTAAAAATTATTTTTCTTCTTTTATCAATTCTTTTGGAATTAAATCATAATCATACATTACCATCGAATTGTTGTCCCAGATAAGTTCCTTACTCAAGATATTTTCTGTTGTTTTTTCAATGGCATTTCTATAAATTTTAGAGCTTCTGTAGTATTTATCGCCTTTTTTTCTAAAATGATGATTTTCTTCAACTAATTCATATTTCCAAGGAAATTCTGTTTCACTTCTTAATTCCGCCTTTAATTTCCCATCTTCACACCATACAAATAATTGTATATTCTGGTCGGAATTATTTTTAAATCGGTAATCGATGTAATTGTATGAAACTGATGTTCCTGAGCTGAATGGAATTCTGTTTTTTTCTGCACTTGGATCCAGAGCGTCAGAATGAGTGTGAAGTTCCACTATTTCTAACGGACTGTGCAAAATTAGCCAATTTATCGTATTTCCAAGATTACAAAGTCCTCCACCGATTCCAGGCTTTATTTTCCCTTTTGATATGATACGTCCTGCTTTATAGCCTTTTTTTCTTGTTGCTTTTCCAACTGTTTTCCAGAAAGAGAAAGTTTCACCTGGACGAATTATTATTCCGTTAATTTTGCTGCTTGCCAGTTCCAGATTCACTGCCTTGTTTTCTTGAAGAATTGGGTCGATTCCTTTTCCTTTTCTTATGATGTTAGAACTGTGAGTTGAAATGATATTTGGTAATTTTTCTTCTTTTTTAGTTTTTGCAAATTTTTCTTTTGAGAAAAAATCTTTTATGTTTCGCTTTGCGATTTCCTTGTGAAGAGAAATTGTGTAATAAAATGGGTGAATATCACAAAAATTTCTTCTTCTATTTCCATTTGACATAATAGTTACTCCTTCTCTTTTACAATATTTCCAATTCTATTTTGATATTTTTTACTTCTTTTATAAAATCCAAGAATTATTTTTTCCAGCTGCCTTCTTTTACCAATTTTAATCTCATTGCCCTTATCCATATATTTTACAAGAATACTAGCTATACCGCTTCTGTTAGCTCCCAAAACATCTGTAAAAACCTGATCGCCTATAACCACAGCTTCTTTCTTTTTCAAATTTAACATTTCCAGCGATTTTAAATAATTTGGAACACTTGGCTTTTTGGCATCGTGTATGTAAAGTGAATCAATGTTTTCAAGAAATTTTTACACTCTTTTTTCACTATTATTTGATAATACAAGTGTCTTAAAACCTATTTTCTGCACCTCTTTAAATAATTCGTCGATTTCCCTTGTGGAATCTTCCCCATGATGCACTAATGTATTGTCAATGTCGAATATAAGCCCTCTATACCCTTTTTCATACAATTTTTTATAATCAATAGAAAAAACACTTTCAACATATTCATATGGATAAAATATTTTTAACATTCAGTTCTCCCATTAAAATTTTTATTGTTTAACATATTCACAAACCTTGTTAATCTGCTCTTCAAAACTTCCGTCAAACTTATTTTCAAAAAATGCACTTCCAATCGTAAATGACCACGGATTAATATTTTTCAGCTCATCAAGCCTTTCATATCCATTTACACTTCCAGCTATGCACACTGGAGCATTTACTTCCAGAACAAATCTTTCATTCAGTTCAACTGTATTTCCAGTATATCTGTAACCTAGCAAATCAAATCCATATACGCCTTTTTTTAAATATTCATTAGCTTCTTTGATGATTTCATCAATTTCTCCTTCAAGAATAGATGGACGCTCCGTAACGTTTCCCACAAATGGCATATATCTTAGATTATTTTTCTTGCAAAATTCATTAATCGAATCAAAAAACATAGTTCCCATAAGAATATCACAGCCACATTCCAAAGCAATTTTTGATCCTTCCAGACCTTCCTTTTCTGTATATTCCACAACTTCAAGAAATGTAGTTTTCCCACATTCCTTCATATATTTGTATAAATTTTTCATCTGTTCTATCGGAAGAGATTTTTCTTTAAATCCCCAAAATTTCGCGTCAGAATTTTTACATTTTTCAAAAATTTCATGAGCGTTATTCACAGTTTCATCATTATGAGTCAACATTACGATTAAATTTAAACTATTTTTCACGTAACTCCCTTTCCAAATTTGATAAATTTAACTCTTATTTTTTATTTTAATTATTTTATACAAAATAATAGCATATATATCACTAAAAATCAAATTTTTTCCTTATTTTAGACGATTATCCGTATGTTGTTAAAATAATTTTTACTTTTTTTAAAGTTTTTATATAATTTTATATTTAAAGAATTTTTAGATTAATTTTAATATATTCTACATTATTATCTCAAAAAATATTTTTATAATCAAAATAAATTTATTGACTTTTTGTATAACACATGTTATATTATTATACATCAAAATATGAAATGATTTTAAATTTAACAATTTTTAATTTTATTACAAGATTTAAACTTTATTTGTAAAAAATATAAATTTAAAAAACGAGGAGATTAAATATGAAACTAAAAATAGCGATTATATCAATTTTAACTGCAATCTTTGCGAATGCGGCAAGTATTGACTATTTGTCAAACAACTCCGCTTCATACTTTCAAAATCCATCTCAGGCTGGAAAAATTTCTGTAGAAGGTGTTTTTTACAATCCAGCTGGAACTGCATTTGTAGATGATGGAACTTATGTAAATTTAAATATGCAAAACTCCATGGTCGAAGAATCAATGTCTTTAAAAGGGAAAAAAATGAAATCCCACAGATATGCAGGAGCACCATCTTTCAATATTTTACACAAAAAAGACAACTATTCAATTTTTGGAAATTTAAGTGTCATTGCAGGTGGAGCGACTCTCCGTTACAATAATGGAGTTGCTGGAATTGAGCTTGCTGGAGATACTTTCAACAATTTGACAGGCGGAAGGCTTGGAGCAAAAGTTGTAAAGAATCGTTTTACTGGGCAAAATCGTTATTATCAATTAATGCTTAGCGGAGCTTATAAAATTAATGATAACTTTTCAATAGCAGGTGGCTTAAAATATATCTATGCACACAGAAAACTGGATGGAGAAGCTGAATACGGCTACAATTCCGCTGTAGGAAATGCAATTGGACTTAGCAGAAATCATCTGTCTATGAATTCAAGACGTGATGCGGACGGGTTTGGTGGAATCATCGGTTTAGATTACAAGCCTACTGACACGTTAAACTTTGCATTAAAATACGAAACGCCTGTAAAATTGAAATTTAAGTCAAAGGCACAGGAAAACGACAAGATGATATTCAGGGGAATGCCTCTTGGAATTTCATTTTTCTATCCTGAGTATGCAGATGGAGTACACTCAAGACGTGATTTGCCAGGAGTTCTGGCTCTAGGAGTTTCAAAAGATATAAACAAATGGACGCTTTCAGGCGGGTACACACATTATTTCAACAGAACTGCAAAAATGGATAGATTTAAGTATGACGACGGTTATGAAATAAATTTTGGAGCAGATTATAAAATTAATGAAAAGTTCACTTGGCACGCTGGATTTAACTATGCAAATACAGGTGCAAAAAAAGAATCATTCTCAGACGTCGAGTTTGCAATAAATTCCCAAATTTATGCTACAGGAATTACTTACAAGCCAACAGATGCCTCAGAATGGAAATTTGGAATTGCCCACGTAAACTATAATTCATCAAATGGAAAACGTGAAAAGACATCACTTCCAGGCATTTATATTGATAAATCAAAAGTAAAATATGATAAAAGCATAAATGTATTTACATTGGGATATACACATAAATTCTAGTAATTTTTAAACTTTAAAGGCAAGTCAAAAAAATTTGTTTTTAAAGTTTTTTTATTATATAATTAAAATATATTACTTTAGAATGATGAGAAAGGAACGTAAAATATGATATTTTTAGATAAAGCCATTTTATATTTAACGCAAAATATTGAAAAAGAGCGTGAAATTATAGAAGAAGAGCTAGAATTTGTAATAAAGCAAAGTATTTTAAATTATTTAGTAAATGAAAAAGAATTTGATATTAATGAGTTGTCCGATTTGAATGTAACACTTGTTATAGATTTTGAAAATGATGAAATTAATAATCGAAAAAAAATGGTTGTGGAAGAATATATGTTTGAAATAAATCATAAAAATGGTGTTTTAGTCCGTACTTTCAGGCTTGGTACAGATAATGAGCATTTTATCAGAAACGACTTAAAGGAACTGGAAAATGAAATTGATATATTTGAAAATGGAATTGGAGTTCCTGTAAAAAATGAAATTTAATACCTGTAATTTTCATAAAACTTGTTATTTTTTAAATGTCTAGATATAATATATACAAAAAGAGGTGATAATTATGAAAAAAGAAAAAGATAAAATTATCGACTGGATTAAAAAATATTTTGAAGAAAATGGGAAAAACTGTAAAGCTGTCGTAGGAATTTCAGGAGGAACGGATTCCTCAGTTGTAGCGGCACTTTGTGTGGCAGCCTTGGGACGGGAAAACGTAATAGGAGTTCTTATGCCGAAAGGAACACAGCACGACATTGATTTTTCAAAAAAATTAGTGGAATTTTTACAAATAAAGCACTATGAAATAAATGTTGAAAAACCCGTAAATGATTTAAAAGAGCTGATTTTTTCACAAATAGGAGTAGATCCTGATGAATTTGATGCTTACAAAACGAATCAGCCCGCCAGAATACGAATGGCTGTACTGTACGGAATTTCTGCTGTTATCGGAGGAAGAGTAGCTAATACTTGTAATTTATCCGAAGATTATGTGGGATATTCGACAAAATTTGGAGATGCCGCTGGAGATTTTTCACCGATTTCCGATTTTACAAAAACTGAAGTGCGAAAATTGGGAGCAGAACTGGGACTTCCTGAAATGTTTTTAAAAAAAGTTCCTGAAGACGGCATGAGCGGAAAATCTGATGAAGAAAAATTGGGATTTAGTTATGAAGTTTTGGACAAATATATAAGAACGGGGACTATTTCAGATTTAAAAGTAAAAGAAAAAATAGATTATTTACATAAAATTAATTTACATAAAATACTGCCTATGCCTAAGTATAAAAAAGGAGATGAATAAAATGAAACTAAAACCTATTATAACATCTTTACTTGATACAGATTTTTACAAATTTAACATGAATCAGGTAATATTTCATAAGCACACAGATTTAGTCGGAGAATATCACTTTAAATGTCGAACTCCAGGAATTGTCTTTACTGAAGAAATGTTAAAAGAAATAAATGAACAAATTGACCATTTATGTAGTTTGCGATTTACGAATGAAGAATTAAATTATTTGAGTTCGATAAGATTTATTAAATCAGACTATGTTGAATTTTTGAGATTATGGCACCCAATTAAAGATTATGTTACTACAGCACTTCAAAATGGTGAACTTAAAGTTATTGTCAGCGGTCCGCTTTTTAGTGCTATGCAATTTGAAATTTACTTGCTTGAAATTATTAATGAAGTATATTTTAGAATGAAATTTGACTACGACGAACTGCTTATTTCAGCAAAAGAAAAATTGGAGAAAAAAATTTTAGATTTTAAAAATAAAAAATATAATTTTAAATTTGCTGAATTTGGCTGCAGAAGAAGACTTTCAAGAGAATGGCAAGAAGAAGCAGTGAAAAAATTATCCAGCGAAATTCAAAATATGGTTGGAACTTCCAATGTATTTTTGGCAATGAAATATAATCTAGTGCCAATCGGAACTTATGCTCACGAGTATGTCCAAATGTATCAAGGAATCGACTCCATTCCACTATCTTACACAAATCACTACGCCTTAAAAGACTGGTATGATGAATACAAGGGAGACAACGGCACAGCGCTTACAGACACAATAACAACAGATTTATTTTTAAGGGATTTTGACAGAAGCATGGTAAACAACTACACAGGAGTGCGGCACGATTCGGGAGATCCGTATATCTGGGCTGAAAAAATATTAAATCACTACAAAAAATACGGAACAGACTCAAAAACAAAAACACTTTTATTTAGCGATTCGCTAAATTTTGACGAAGCTGAAAAACTATATCAGAAATTTAAAGACAAAGCAAAAATTTCTTTTGGAATAGGAACATTTATAACTAATGACACCAAAGAAAAACCGCTAAATATCGTAATTAAACTTCAATACGTAAACGGAAGACCTGTCGCTAAATTAAGTGATGTGGAAACCAAAGTAATGTGTGATAACGAAAAATACTTAAAATATCTGAAAGCGTCGGTAAAATTTAGGCTGGAAAGAGAACACGAGTATTAAAAAAAACTTATAGCAAAGATGGGAGGAATTTTAATGAAAAAATATAAAACAGGTTTAGTTTTAGGAAGATTCCAAACATTTCACAAAGGGCACGAATACATTATAAATAAAGCTCTTGAAATATGTAGCAAAGTTTTGGTATTTATAGGTTCTAGCGATAAATATGGAACCCAAGAAAATCCTTTTTCCTATGAATTAAGAAAAAAACTGATAAAAAAAATTTACGAAAATGAAATAAAAAAGAATCAATTAATAATTTTTCCACTAGCTGATTTAGGTGCAGGAAATGTTACCGAATGGGGAGATTATCTTTTTAACGAAGCGGAAAAATTAATAGGAAAAGTTGACTGTATCGTGTATGGCAAAGAATCCAAATGTCAAAGCTGGTTTAGCGAAGAAATCAGGACTTCTGTGAATTTTATTCCAGTTTCCAGAGATGATATAAAAATAAATGCTTCCACCTTGAGAAAATATATGAAAGAAAATAATTTTGAAAAATGGAAAAAATTTATAAACGAAAAGAATTGGGATGAATTTGAAAAAATGAGAGAAATTTTGATTGAAATATAAAAAGTTATTCAAAAAATTAATGAAAGTTTTTTTCTCTTGCTAAATAGTATAAATTTAAAATTCATAAGGGAATCTGTTGTTTAAATGAAATATGGCATTATTTTTGTTGTATCAATTTTTTGTCTTTTAATAAAAAAACTGGCTCATTCTTTTGAAACGAGCTAGTTTTTATATTTGATAGTTTAATATCTTTTATTTGTAGTAAAAGACTTTAATCCTTTATAAAATAATAATTACTTTATCATATCTTTAATTTTTATACAGAATTATTTTACAGAAGCTTCATAAATTTCTTTAATAGCTTTTGCCAAATCTTTATCAAATTCATCATCACTTTGCTGTGCTGACAACCCTTCAGTTAATGCTCTTGAGAAACTTGCGATAACTCCTTTATTTTTAGCAAGAATTTCGTTTGCTTTTTCTCTTGGATAACCTCCTGATAATGCAACAACTCTCACTACTCTTGGATGTTCTGTTAAATCTTCATAAAAGTTTTCAACTGTTGGCAATGTTACTTTTAACATAACATTTGAAGTTTCAGGCAATTTATCAAGATGTTTTTTGATTTCATTTTTCAAAATTGTTTCACATTCCGCCTTATCAACATTGTGAATATCTACTTCTGGTTCAATTATTGGAACAAGTCCTGCTGCAATAATTTTATCTGCAACTTCAAATTGCTGATCTATAACTTTTGCAATTCCTGTTTGTGATGCCTTTTTTATAACAGAACGCATTTTTGTTCCAAAAATATGTCTTTCGTTCGCTCTCTTCAAAAGTTCATCCAATCCTGGCATAGGCTTCATTATCTGAACTCCATCCTCTAATTCTTCAAGCCCTTTATCAACTTTTAAGAATGGCAAAACTCCTTTTTCTTCCCACAAAAAGTCAGCTGTATATTTGTCATCAATTTTTCTGTCCATAGTTTGCTCAAACAAAATAGCTCCTACAATCTTTTTATCACTAAAAGCAGGACTTTTTATGATTCTTGTTCTCATTTTATGAATTAAGTCAAACATTTCTGTATCATTAGAGTATTCGCTTTCATCAATTCCGTATAATTTCAATGCTTTCGGAGTACTTCCACCACTTTGATCCAAGGCTGCAATAAATCCTTTTCCATTTCTCATTCTTTCTAATCTTTCTTTCATTGTAAATTCCTCCTAAATTAAAATAATTTGATTTACAAAACTTTTATCTCTATCTTTATAATATCACTTTTAAAAAAAAAGTCAAGAATAAATATAAATTTTTTAAAATAAAAAATTCCTTTAATTTTCCCATTGATTAGACTTTTTTTTTATGATATAATTTTTCATATAATTAATTTAGGAGGAAAAAATGGGAAGACATGGTACAATAGCAGGGCGTAAAGAAGCACAGGATAAAAAAAGAGCCGCATCATTCACAAAACTTGTCAGACTTATAACAGTAGCAGCAAGAGGTGGAGAAAATCCTGAATTTAATGTTGCCCTCAAACATGCAATCGAAAAAGCAAAGGCAATTAATATGCCTAATGACAACATTAATAGAGCAATCAAGAAAGGAGCAGGAACTGACGGTTCAACAGCCTTTGAAACATTAAATTACGAAGGTTACGGACCTGCAGGAGTTGCAATCATTGTAGAAGCTCTTACAGATAACAAAAATAGAACAGCTTCATCTGTAAAGATGGCTTTTGATAGAAATGGTGGAAACCTTGGAGTTTCTGGATCAGTTTCATATATGTTCGGAAGAAAAGGTGAAATTATCATCGAAAAAACTGACGACATTGATGAGGAAGCATTGATGGAAGTGGCACTTGAGGCTGGAATGGAAGATATGGAAACTTTGGAAGACAGTTTTTACATCACAACCGAAACAGCGAACTTTGACACAGTGGCAGACGCCTTAAGAAATACAGGATACACATTACTGGAAGCAGATATTCAATATTTGCCGTCTATCGAAGTTGACACTCTTGGCGAAGAAGATTTACAAAAACTAAAAAAATTAATTGACGCTCTGGAAAATGATGATGATGTTCAAAAAGTTCATCATAACTACGCTGGAGAATTATAATAAATATTTATGAATTTACAAATTTTAATTGCGGGAATTATTTTCCGCATTTATTTTTATAAAAAATAAGTAAATAAAATAAAAAAGGAGTTACATTTTATGAAAAAAAACGGAGAAGAAACAGTTACTCCAATAAAAAATATGAAAATCATTCAACGAAATGACTTTCAAAACTTTACACTTGATTCTGTCTTGCTTGCAGACTTTGTAAAAATTAATCGAAAAACTAAAAAAATCCTTGATATTGGGACTGGCTGTGGAATTATCGCTTTACTTCTGGCACAGCGGTCAAAAGCTCAAATTACAGGCATAGAATTACAAGAAACAATGGCGGAAATTACCATAAGAAATATTAATGGCAATAAATTTGAAAATCAGGTTAAAATAATAAACGAAGATATAAAAAATTATAAAAATATTTTTAACCGTGACGAATTTGACACCATCGTTACAAATCCCCCATATTTTGAATTTACTGGCGATATTTCCCAAACAAACAATTTGGAACAACTGGCAAACGCAAGACATAATATTAATTTAACACTTGAAGAAATAATAAAAATTTCTTCTTACTTATTAAAAAATATGGGAAGTTTCTCAATTGTATTCCGAAGCGAACGTCTAGTAGAAGTTCTATCGCTTTTACAAAAATATAATTTAGAGCCAAAACGAATGAAAAACTGCTATACAAAATGGAATGAAAACTCAAAAATTTGCCTTTTAGAAGCAATAAAAAATGCAAAGAAAGGATTTTCTATTGAAATGCCAATTTTTGTTTATGATGAAAATGGAGAAAGAAGTGAATATGTTGAGAATTTGTATAAATAAAAAACATCAAAATATATTTTTTTATTTTCTTTAATATTTAGATAAACAATTATTTTTTAGTTTTATAAAATGAATTATTATTAATGAATATTTTTCCAATAATTTATATATTTTTTCTTTTTTTTAAGCAAAGGGGAACAGTCGCCATCCCCTTTGCAAACCCGGCTTGTCTAAGCATTTTTTGAAAACAAAAATTAAACTCGCTTCGCTCAGACAGTAATTTTTATTTCCAAAAAATCACGACATTGATAATTTAACTATAATAATTTTTTATATAATTCTTTTATATCTTCTAAATTTGTATCTCGTGGATTTCCACCTGTACAAACGTCATTTAATGCAGATTCAGCAATAAAGTCCAAATCTTTTATATCCATAATCCCTTTTAGGTTGTTTGGAATCCCAACATCGCTTGCTAGTTCTTTTACTTTGTCAATTGCAGCTTTTCTATATTCTTCTGGCGACATTTTTCTTGTATGTTTTACGCCAAATGCTTTTGCGATAGCTTTAAATTTTTCTCCAGTAAATTCAGCATTGTATTCCATTACAGTTGGAAGAATTATTGCGTTTGCAATTCCATGTGAAGTACCATAAAATGCTCCTAGTGGATGTGCCATTGAGTGTACAATTCCAAGTCCTACATTTGAGAATCCCATTCCAGCTAAATATGAAGCAAGTGCCATTTTTTCACGTCCTTCAGGTTCATTATTTACAGCACTTCTCAAATATTTTGCAATTAATTCAATGGCTTTTAAATGGAACATGTCAGTCATTTCCCAAGCAGCTTTTGTTGTAAATCCTTCAATTGCATGAGTTAAGGCATCTAGTCCAGTTGCAGCAGTAAGTTCCTTTGGCATGCTTGTCATCATTCCAGGGTCAACAATTGCTATAATTGGTAAATCGTGGGGATCTACACAGACAAATTTTCTGTCTTTTTCAACATCTGTGATTACATAGTTAATTGTAACTTCTGCAGCAGTTCCAGCTGTTGTTGCAACAGCGATAATTGGTACACATTTATTTTTAGTGTCTGCAACACCTTCAAGACTTCTTACATCAGAAAATTCTGGATTATTTATAATAATGGCAACTGCTTTTGCAGTATCCATTGGTGAACCTCCACCAATTGCGATAATGTAGTCAGCACCTGAAGACTTATATTTTTCAACACCATCTTTTACATTTTCAATAGTTGGATTTGGTTGAATATCAGAAAAAACTTCATACGCTAAATTTTCTTTATCTAGTAAATCTGTAATTTTTGATACTCCTCCAAACTCTAAAAGCCCCTTATCTGTACATATAAATGCTTTTTTGAATTTATTTTTCTTTACTTCTTCTGTAATGTGGTTTATTGCTCCAAAACCATGATACGAAACTTCATTCAAAATAATTCTTTGTGCCATTTTTTCTACCTCTTTTCAAATTTTTGTTTTTTAATAAACATTTCTACTCTAATTATACGACACTTTTTTCACTTTTCAAGTTTAATATTAACTTTATTTTAAATAATTTTATTTACTATTTTTTACTAAGTAAGAATTTTTCTTTCAAATGACACAATAAATATGAAATTTTAAAATTTAATGCTCCAGCTCCTGTTGCCGCAATATTTGTTAAAACATGACTTTCAAAATATTTTTGACTAACTTTTCCAACAATAAACATTCCAAGGCAAAATATAGCCATTCGTTTTAAATATTCAAAATTTCCCCTAAACTTTGGATTATTTTGAAAATAGAGAATTTTATGCACTCCATTTACAAGTAAATTTATATTTATTATAGAAATAATGGCTCCAATTAAATATCCAAAATAAAGTTCCACACAGTTAAAAATTATTCCCATAATAAAAAAAATTGCCATAATAAAAATAGAAATAATGTATGCTTTTTTTATATTTCCTGGCATCCTTTCAAGCATTTCATTTTTCCTTTCCTCAATTTATTTTTAAAATTAATAAATTATTTTATATTGTTCACTTGTTTTATAAGTGACCAGTATCCTGAAACTGCCCCTATTATTAAAAATACAATTAAAACAAGTGGCTGATCTGTCTTAAACAAGTATCTTTTTAATAGCATATAAAATCCTAACATAATTAATATTGGCAAGGCTAAAATATAAACCATATTTGTAGCAAGTGCAAAATATTTCATAACTTTACTATTTCTTTTGTTTTTTATTTCTTTTTCATCATTATGCCTACCCAGTTTTTTTTCTATTTCAAAAAGTCTCTGTTTTCTTTTTTCTTCTTCATCAATTATTTTATCATTAGTTAAATCTTTATTGTTATTATTTTCTAAATTATTTTTTTCATTTTCAAAATTCATAAAACTTACTTCCTTTTTTATAATTTTTTTAAAACAAAAAATATTCTGCTTTCCCCAAATTCAGGATTAGAAGCTGTATCAAATATTTCAAATCCTTTATTCTGCACAGTTTCCACAATCCATTCAGGCTCATAAATAAATTTGTTTTGAACTTCGTTATATTTTCTGAACAAATTATCATTTTTATTTTCACGAATGAATAAATCAATTTCCACAAGATGTTTTCTTTTGCCTAACTTTTCATGCCGCCAAATACTTGTATATTCAAGCTCTTCATCCAAAAATATATCATTTTCAAATATTTCTTCAAAAATATCTTCCGTCACAGCATCAAAAATCAAATATCCACCTTTTTTCAAATTCCGATTACATTTCTCAATAAATTTCAAAAATTCCTTTTCATTTTTCAAATAATTTACCGTATCAAAATTACAAATAATATAATCAACCTGATTTATTTCACTTTTATTATTTTTTTTATTTTTTTTATTTTCATAATTTATAATATTTTCGTTTATCAGACTATAGTTATTATTTTTCAAATTTTTCTCTTTTAATTTTTTTTCAGAAATTTCCAGCATTTTTTCTGACAAATCCACTCCAATAACTGAAAATCCATCTTTCAAAAATCTCCATATAAATTCCCCAGTCCCACATCCCAAATCCAGAACTGTTCCCTTTTTTTTTAATAAATGTTCGTAAAAATTTATACCATCCATCATAATTTACATATTTCATAAAAATATCGTAAATTTCTGCAAACTCCTTATGCATATTTCCTCTTTTCAATTTTACTGTAATATATTTGAATCTTTTTTTAATTAAGAATTAGATTTATTATAGCACTTTTAGTATAACTTGTGAACTATATTTATTTAAAACTGGATTTAAAAGAAAAACTCTCAAAATTTTATTGAGAGCTTTCTATTTTTATTTTATTCGTTTGAAAGGGAAGGTTTTTCTAATTTACTTTCCCATTCTGCAACTTCATTTGGGAAATAATCTAAAAATCTATTGACATTTTTTCCTTTGATTTCGATATCTAAGATTTTATCACCTTGTCTTAATAATCTTACTATTCCTAAATCTTCACGTGTTTTTGTTCCACCAATGATAGTATGCTTCCCGTCCAAACTACTTATAGCTTGCATTGTTATAAAAAATTGGCTACTATTAGTATTAGGCCCAGAATTTGCCAAAGCTAATATTCCTGCATAATTAAAATTTAGCCATTTCACAAATTCATCATTTACATAATAACCTGTTGTTCCCGTTCCATCACCTTTATGATCTCCGCCTTGCACTAATCCATTCGGAATAACTCGATGGAAAGGTAAATTATTATAAAAATTTTTCTTTGCCAGAAATACAAAATTTGCGACATTTTTAGGAGCTGCTTCAGGATATAAGTAAAATGAAATATCCCCTTTTGTAGTTTTTATAGTTGCTTCCAGCCGAAATTCTTCCATTATTTTATTAAATTTTTTACTTCCTATTTCTACTTTTTCTACTTTTTTATTTTCTTCTGTATTTCTTGTTTTTTTGGTTTTGTTTCTTTTAGCATTTGCAACATTTACAATTAATAACATTAAAATGCTAAATAGTATTACTATTTTTTTCATGATCTTTCCTAACATTTTTTTATTTTAAAAATAGTGGCTTTAATTATATATTGTTTTTATATGTCCTATCATTTCCTCAATTTCCATTTTACCATTAAAATCAAATTCCAAAATTCTAAAATTAATTTCCTCAATTTCCATATTATATTTTAGAAGCTCCTTTTCTTCCAAAATATTATCATAAATAACAAGTACAGAAAATTGATTCCCAAAACCGTCCACTAATTCTAAAGTATTAATCACTCTATTTTTCTTTATTTTAAGAGAATTTCTTACTATTTCATCTGCAATTCTTTTACTTCTTACCGCCTTGTAAAGCTCAGAAATAACTTCAGGCAATTTTATTGCAAATAATATTTTTAATTCTTCTCTTCTTTTTAACTTTACTATTGCCATTCTTTAAGTTCCTTACTTTTTATTTTTGTAATTTTATCCTTGAATTGCTTTTGTCAATGGCGGAATAATTTGTTTCTTTCTTGAAACTACACCTTTTAAAGTTGCCAAATTGCTGTCAACTTTTTCTCCAAATGCTTTTTCAATAACATCATTTCCATCTCCTGAAACAAGAGCTGTAGAATCATTTGTCAAAATATTTGTAATTGCAAGCATAAAGAATTTTAGTCCATCTTTTACAATAATATTATCAATTTCAGCAAGCAATTTTTCTTTTCTTTCCAAAACTTCTGCTTCATTTACAGTATTAACTTGTGCAACACCAATTTTTATACCGTCAATTTCAAAGATTTTCATATCCATATTTAACAGTTCTGCTTCAGATTTATCTCCAAGAGCAGTTCCAGCCTTTAACATTTCAAGTCCGTATTCGTCTGCATTTATTCCAGCGATTTCAGCCAATTCCTTCCCAGCCTTTATATCACATTCTGTACAAGTTGGAGATTTGAACAATAATGTATCTGAAATAATCGCACTTAACATAAGCCCTGCTGTTTCCTTGCTTGGCACAAGATTATTTTCCTTAAATAATTTCAAAATGATTGTCGCAGTACATCCAACAGGCTCTACTCTTGCATACAAAGGCTCGTCTACATTAAAGTTTGAAATTCTGTGATGATCAATCAGTTCCAAAATTTTTGCTTCTTCAAATCCTTCAGCAGTTTGAGTTCTTTCATTATGATCTACTAGAATAATCTCTTTTCCAGCCACATTTTCCACCAATTCAGGTTTTTCAGCTTTAAAATAGTTCAAGGCATATTTAGTTTCTTCATTAATTTCCCCAAGTCTTACAGCCTTAACATCTTTTCCTAATTTATTTTTTAGTTCCGCATAAGCAATCGCTGAACAAATTGTATCTGTATCTGGATTTTTGTGTCCAAAAACTAATATTGACATATCTTTCCTCCTAAATTTTAATCATTTTATACTATTATAACCTATTAATCTTATTTTTAAAATAGAAAAATCCGTTTTTTTTTTAAAACTAAAAAAAATAAATGTTTAAGAAAATATATTTATTAGCAATAATTTATTTTATAAACCTTAAACAAAAATGTCTTATTTGTTTTTAGACTTCCAATAATTTAGCAACTATCTCATATCCACAAATTTTATTTTCCAAAATACCCCTATATTCATTAATCTGCTCCTGATACTTCTCGTTCGTTTCAGGCTCAAATCCAGTCTTATAATCATAAATATAAATTTTCTTATTTTTCTCATCAATGTTAATTCTGTCAATAATTCTTTTTTCGCCATCTGCATTTAAAATCTCAAATTCTGTATAAACCTTGTATTTTGAGCTATACATTTCTAAATTTTTCGAAATGAATTTATCCAGTCTTTCTATCAAATCTTCAACAATTTTTTTTCCAAGCATATTTCCATATCGGCTGTACAATGCTGATTTTGCAACTATTCTATCATTTTCCAAGTCATTTAAAATATGCTCAAAGTAATAGTGCATTGCAAGTCCTTTTTTACGCTTAAACTCATTTTCCAATGTATTTGAAGATTTTTTTACAACAAATTTGTCATCGTCAAAATATGTTTTAAATAAATTATCGCTTACTTTCACATCTGATGTGTCTGTTGTTTCCTCAGGAATTTTTGATTCCACAATTTTACCTTTTTTATATTCATTCTCATCTTTATAAACATCAATCACTCTTTTCACTAAAGAATCAGCATATTGCTTGTCTTTTGTTATTTCAGCGTCAAACAGTAATATCAGATTTTTTTTAGCACGAGTTAATGCAACATAATCATTGTTAATTTCTTCCATCATTTCTTTTTGAGAATTTTTATCTCTCATTTCACTCAATTCATTTCTAATCATTCTTTTATTATAATCTGTAAACAATATCACAAATTTTTTCATATCATTAAATTTTTCATCAAAATCTAAATAGCTTTTAAAATTATCTTTATCTGGATTTCCTTTATTTGTTTTTCTCTTGTAATAAAATACCGTATCAAACTCCAATCCTTTTGAAGCGTGAATTGTCATCAAATTTATTGCATTAACATCCTTGCTGCTAACCTGTTTCACATTTTCCTTTTCTTCCTCGATAAATGTTACAAATTCATACAAATTATTATATTTTTTCAAAATGTTAAAAAATATAAAAATATTCTTCAAATCACTGTTTGTAGAATAAAATTTCGTTATCTCAAAGCTCTCAACAAGTTTTCTTGAAAAATTTTCTTTTTGATATTTATCATTCAAGTTTATCGACAATGCTCTCAATTCTTTAATTTTCTCGATAATTCCTTCAAAAATTAAACCATTTCTTTCTAAAGTATTAATTTTTTTATATCCTAAAAGTTTTCCTTTTATCTCGTCATCTTTTTGAATGTTAATAAACTCTTCAAAACCTTTTATTTTAGAATTTTCGCCAATATACTTCATAATCTCATTTTTATTTTCAAGCAGATACTTTACGTGGCTATTCAATCCGCCAATCAAGTCACTTCTTACAAATTCCAGCAAATATTTAAAATTATCAAATGCAAAAAATTTAATTAACTGGTACATTGAAACAATCGGCTTATACTCCAAAATCGTTGCTTTACTTTCAAGCGTATACGGAATTTTTGCCTCATTCAATACTGCTGCGATTTCTTTTAAATGAGCATTTTTACGGCAGATAACTGCACTTTTACCTAAATTTTTGATTTGACCATTTTTTATCATATCAACAATTTTTGTATAAATTTTTTCTTTTTTTTCTTTCGTATCTTGAATAAAATACCCAAAATATCCTCTTTGATACTCTTCATCTTCCCTATAGCCAGAATCTGTATAATTCCAATTAGAATCATAGCCATTAAATATTTTATTAACATTCTCAATAATTTGCTTGTAACTTCTATACGATTTATCCAAAGTTTGAACATTTCCTTCAATCATTGTTTCCAATTTTTCAAATAATTCCTTTTCACCGCCACGCCAGTTATAAATACTTTGTTTTTCATCACCAACACAAATAATATTTTCTGAAGTATTCAACATTAATTTCAAAATTTTCCACTGCAAAATGCTCGTGTCTTGAAACTCATCAATCATAATCGTGTCTATTTTTCCACCGATTAATTCAAGAAATTCTTCTGTAACTTTATCATTTTCCACAAATTTTAGTTCTTTATTAAAAATAAATTCATACGTGTACACCAAAATATCGTTGTAAGTAAATTTTTTTGAAGAAATTTTGATTTTTTGAGCAATATTAAATATGATTTGAGCGATATTTTTTAATTTTTTGTCTAATGGCAGTACTTTGCTTACAAAAATATATTCAGATAATTTTTCTTTTAAATCTTCAGAACTTTCTTCCAATGCTTCTCTATCATCTTGATTTTTTGCTCCTGTAGTTTTTCTTCCATCCCAAATTTTTTTTTCAAAAAATAAATTTATTTCTGGAACAATCAACTCTAATTTTTCTTTTATTTTCTGATTTTCATTTTTACTTTCATCTTTTACTAAAATACTGTATTTCTTGTAAAGACTATGAAATGGTGCTGTTAAAACTTCTTCTATATCTTTACCCTTTTTATCAGCAATTTCTTCAATTTTCTCAAATATTCCATCCAGTTCATCTATAAACTTATACGATACTTTTTTATCCTTTGGCATCTCAAAATCCTTAGCCAAAACAAATTTCGAATGCATCTCCAATATTTCTTCAATAATTTTTATATAGACTCCAATATTTTTTTTCTCTTTCTTTTCATCAAAAATAAATTTAAATTTTTCAAAAATTTCTTTATTCTCAATAATTTTAATCAAAACTTTTGAATAAAATTCATCTGTTTCCTTGTCCAAAATCTCGTAATTGTAAATATTAAAATACGGTGCTATTGCATTTTTAAAGATTTGGTTAGTAAAACCGTCGATTGTGGAAATCCGAATATCCTCTTTATTTTTTATCATTTCAAAATAAATATTCTGCAATTCCTTTTTATTCAAATTATCAAATTTATAGATTTCTTTTAAATTTTTTTCTAATTCTGTTCCGTTACCCTCGTCAAAAGCGATTTGATGTAAAAAATCATAAATTCTCTCTTTAATTTCAGCTGTAGCTTTTTTCGTAAAAGTCATCACGACTATATTTTTATAATTAACACCTCTTATCAAATTAGCTATAAATTCTAGCGACAATCTATACGTTTTCCCTGTTCCTGCACTAGCTTTCAAAATTATATTATTCGTCTTCATCGCTTAATTCATCCTCCCTTCTACAAATATTTGCATATTCTTTATAAAAATAATTTTTTGAATCTTTGAAATTGCCCAAATCATAAACTTCGTTATTTCTGTATCTGCTAATTACTTCCTCAATATTTTCCTTAGTTAATTTTTTATCTTCAGTTCTCTCATCTGATACTAACGCACCTTCCCAAGTATCTACAATAATTTTTTCAATATTTTCATTATTGTCATTTTCCAGCATTAATGAATAGTAATCTAGCTGTTCCATTGCTTTATAAACTTTGTCAGTTTTATAGCCCTTTTTTCCATCTCTCAATTTCCCTGACTTATAATCAAATAAATAATTTTTATCACTCGTTTTTATATGCAAATCTGTAACTCCATTAATGGACACATTCTCAAACAGCTCTTTCTCCGAAGATAATTTTATTCTCTCTTCAAAATAAATTTGAATATCTTTTTCAGTTTCCAGCTTCTTAATTAATTTTTCAAAATATTTTTCCGCTGAATTTAAAATTTCTTCAAATGAAACTTTTTTGTAAAATTCCAAATATTCTTTAGGAACTTTGTACTCAAATGAATTTATTACATTTTCCAAAATTTCTGCTAGCTGGTTTCTATCAATTTCAAAAGTTTTATTTTCCAAGTCTGCCTTATTTTTCATAACGACATTTTCGTAAAAAGCGTGAATTATCGTTCCAAATATCTTAACATTTAGTTCGTCTTCAACCTTTTCAACTTCCTGTTCCCCTATCAATTTTTCCAAATAATACCCATACTCAAAATCTCTCATTTTCTCAAATGAATAATATCCCAAACTCAGTTTTTCAGCATTTATTTTCTCAAGGTCTTTCTCCAATTTTGATTGAATAAACTCCCCAATTTCCTTTTTATCCCATTTCTCTTTTCTATCCTTCAAGAAATATTTTTTCACAAAATAAAGCTCTTCCGCTTCACTTATTTCACCTTCTATCACTTTAATTCCATACTTTAATTTCAATTCCTCGATAACGCTCGCCGAATCGATATTTTTCTCCAAATCCTTAACATATGCTAAATACACATTTTTCGCACTTAGTATATTTTGATAAATTTTAAACATTTCAATCAATTTTTTGTCATCGCTTGTTGGAAGTCCCATTTTTGCACGTTGAACTTTTGAGAATAAAAAGTTATTCATTCTTATTTTTGGAAATGAATCCTGCAAATTTAAAATAATTATATTTTCCTTCGTATTTTCAGAAATATTTTGAAACGAATTTATCGAAAACCTATTTTCCAAATCTTCTTCAGCAGTTTCCTCCAAGTTCAATCCAATCGACTTTTTATCCAAATATTTCAAAAATAATTTTAATAAATTGGCTGAAATATTTTCATTAAAAAATTTATCCCACAAATTGTCAAAGCTAAAATCTTCCAGCACAACCATTTCCGACAAAGCCTCAAAATACTTATCCTTCACATTTTTATCTTCTTTTACTTTCTCCTCATTATTCAAATAAATTTTTTCCAAATAATCGCCATATTCCTTCAATGTCGTATACTCGTAAACTTTCTCCAGTTCTTCAACAAACTTAATAATTTTACTGATAGCCGTCATTCTTTTTTTATAAATATCCTTAAATTTCTCCTTTTGATTCTCTTTTTCCAATTTTTTCAGTTCATCTTGATTAATTCGCTCCAATTCCTCTCTCGAAATGTATTTATAATCTTTTGAAGCCAAGTTCTGAAAAATGTAGTAGCTGTCTTTCAAATCAAAAATATTTAGCAAATCATTAGATTTGTATGTGTCATAAAGATCTTTCACTCGAAATAAAAATAATTTTTCCCCACTTTTTCTATTAATTTCTTTCATATTGTCCAGCAAATTGTAAATTAAATTCAAAATTTTGTATATTTTAGTGTCTTTCATCGTTATTTCCAAATTTGAAGAAATCTTTTGCTGTCTCAAAAGCTGATAATCACTTTTTGCCTCTTCAGCATTTTCCTGTGCTTCAAAAATTCTATAATTCTCTCCCAAAGCTCCATTTTTCTTACCCGCCTTTTTACTCTCCTTCTCAACTTCCTCCAATTTTCTCACTAGCCCCAGCAATTCTCCAAATTTACTGCTAAATTCATGAATTTCTATATTTATATCTTTCGCATCAAAAATCTCTTTCGCTGGCAACGAAAAACTTTCATTTATTTTCAATTCTTTCGTATCAAAATCATTTTCTGACAATTGCAAAATATTTTCCACAATTATTCCCTTTTCCTCAAAATTTTTCACAATTTCCTTTTCAAGTGGAGAAAATCTCACTTTATTTACAAAACAAATCTTTTTATACTTTCTCAAAAAATTATCCGAAATATTTTCCACATTTCTAAGCATATATGGCAAAATCAAACCTTTCATTTGACAAGTCTCTTTTACCTTTTCATCCACCATTTTCAACGTTTCAAACAAATTTTTCTGCCAATTTTCCAATTCAATATTTTCCAAATCAATCTTATGCTCCTGCAATTCCGCAAACAAATTGTAATAATTATAGGCAATATCAATAATATCGTAATAACTCGACACTTCCAGCCTTTTCTTCAACTTTTCGTCCAACGAATTATAAAACAGTACAACCTGCTTTTCCTCTTTTACCACAATCTTATTTGTAACAAAGACATTTTCATAAAAATCATAACTATTTATCAACCTAAAATTCTGAAAAATCCCTAAATCCTGCTGAATTTCCTCATTTTGTAAAAATTCCCTTTTAATCTCAAAAAACGAAGCCGAATTTTCAAATACAAAAAGCGTATTTTCATTTTTCCTAAATTCTTCAAATAATATATTTTTTAAATCAGATCCAATCCCTCTGTAATTAATTTTCATAGTATCTTTCTCCTTAAATTGAAGATTTTTTATAAATTTTTTACTATTATAACATTTTTTTTAAAAAATTGTGAAAATATCCAAAAGTTGTTTCCAAATATTAATTTCAAAGTTTTAATACTAAACCCGATTTGAAAAAAAGAAATCTAATAAAATATTCAACCAACATTCAACTTCTTCTTCCCCAAATAAACCACTTACAAAATCTAAGATATAATCACATAAATTCAGAACTATCAACTCCTATATTTATTTTTCATATCATCTTTTTAATTACAAAATTATTATAATACGTATTAAATACGTAGTAAATAATTTTAAAACTTTTTTTAATATTTTTTCCAATTTCTAAATAAATAAAAAAGAGCCTTATCGCTCTTATTGTTTTATTAATATTCTAAATCTTTGATGGTGTTAATTTGAGGAACTTATATATATGTTTTAGTCCTCTTCATTTTTGGGGTGGTCTAAATCTATATCGAAAGTTAAGCTAGAATGTGTCATATTGTTTTAGTCCCCTTCATTTTTGGGGTGGTCTAAATCCCATCCAATTATGGGATAATATGTTACTTTTTATTTTAATATTTGATTATTTATTGTTTTTTTACTGATTTAGATTATCCCTTTGTCTTATTTTACCACATTTTTCTCATAATGCAAACTAATATTCCAAAATTTTTGTTTCTTTTCTTATGATTTTTTCTCCGATAGTTATTTCGCCAGATAAGATTTTCATTTTCTTGAACTAAACGACTTTATATTTTTTAGTTTTCAGATTTTTTTTCTTCCATTTTATATTCAAACATAATCTTCACAAGTTTACACAATTCTTCTGAATTTCTATCAGTCATTAATTTTTTCTTTTTTAAATTTTTCAAATGTACAATTTTTTCCGACTCTAAAGTCTGAATTCCTATTTTCTTATCTGCTCCTATTTTAAATGTTGCTACAAAACCATATTCCTTTAATATATCCACTACTGATTTCATAACTGCATTTTTAAGTTTTCTATCATAAGAAAGTAGTTTTCTTAAATTTTCCAGCACTTCTAAAAGTGAAATTTCAGCATGCGGAATATAGTTGAAATGTGCAATATAGTTTCGTATATACAAATCTTTTTTCTCTTGTTTTAACACTTTTATATTTGCACTGGAATATTTATTTATTTTTACTTCATCATTTTGATGTAATTCCTTATAAAATTTTATATACTTTTCAACAATTTGTCCACCTTTATATTTCACATTCTTTTTATTCTCAAAATTAAATATTTCTTCTATATACTGATTTTCTGGAAATTCCCCTTTTAATCTAAATCTCAAATCTCTTTCCCAAATCGAAGTATACCCCACAAGTCTATGAAGTATTCTTAATAGTAGACCTTGTAACAAATTTAACTCATTAAATTCTACTTTATTTTTCAAATGAGTATATTCTTCTATATTTTCAATTGCCTGTTTATAGCTTTCATAATCTTCATCTGTAAATTTTTCATCTTTTCTAGGTCTTGCATATTTTCTATGTAAATTTTCCTGCATTTTATGATTTTTTTCAATTTCATTTTTTTTATTACTGTATTTTTTCAATTCTTCTATACTTATTTTATATCCTGCCTTATCCGCTATTTTCTCAAGTAAATTTAACATCCCATATTTTTTTATATTATAAAAAGCTCTATGCTTTATAATATTTTCTCCATCAAAATATATTTTATTTGTGTCAAATTTCTTCAATTCTTTATTATCTTTTACCTTATTTCCATTAAAATCTAAAAACTTCCCAATTTCATCCGCTTCTAATTCAAAATCTTCTGTTACTCTATTATTATCTAAATTTAAAAGATTTATAAGTTCAAGTTGATCTGAAAAAGCTTCTTCTTTATTTGCACTCTGATATTTTTCAAGACTTCCTTTCAAATTAGTCAATTCTTTATGATTAAGCAATTTTAAAATTAAATAAAACATGTTCAATCTTTCGGTGTATTTTAATATATTTCCTAATTTTATCTCTCTTAAAAATTCATTTATTTCATATGGAATTTTAATATTATTATTTTGTTCATATTTTTTCAAGAATTTATCAAATTCTTGCTTTTTTTCTGCTAAAGAAGTATTTGTTTCTTCATCGCTTCCAATATATATTAGGCTTAATCTTCCGTTATTTGCCAAGTAAGTCATAAATCCTTTTAAAAATATTTTTTGTATAAAGTCAATATATGTATCTTTTTCCTCTTCATCCTGATTTCCAGCATTAATCATATAAAGGCTTTGTATATTTGCAAGATATTCTTTAGGAATTTTTTCTTGAATATCTTCAAATTTTTGTAGTTTATAAAATCCAGTTTTTAAATTTCTTTTATCATTTTTATTTAATTCAATTATTTCTTTGCTTATCTCAAAAAAATTCCCGTTATTGCTCATAAAATAATTTAAAAATTCTCCATAATAAATATTTTTCAAAAGATATATCTGAGCATCTATAATTTCTTTAGTTTTATTATCATCATTTGTTTTCGGAGTTTTCCAATAAATACCTAGACTATTTTTTAAATCATCTATCCTGCTGTACAATTTTGTAAATGACGGAACAAATGGAATATTTTTATTAACAAACTCAAATCGTGTTCTCTTTAAATAATTTAATATTTTATATTTTTCCAAATACCTAAATACATTCGCACTATTCAACTGCCTAAATATCTTCAATTTCAATTTTTTCTCATTTATTTCATTTTGAAACATTTTTTTTGAAATTTCAGAAGGAGCTATATTTTTAAATGCAAATATATCTTTCCCTTCTAATTCCAAATTAAAATGCACAATCCCATGTCTAATACTGCTAATAGCTTCATCAATATTTGCGAAAAAATCTTCTATCTCATTTTTATTATCCATATTAAAATCATAACTATAGAACATTTTTAAATTTTCTTTTACTTCATTTTTCTTGTTTTCATTGTATATTTTATCAACTTCTCCAGAAACATATTTTTCTTCGCCCTTATTATTTTTTACAGTCTTTCCTCTCATTCTACCTGTAATATCATTCTCATTTTCAGTTTCAAGAATATTTCTCAATGAAAAATATGCAACCGAAGAAACTCCAATTATATTTCGTAAAAATGCTTCATTTTGTCTATTCCTAGCAATAAAATCACTTGTTGCAATTTCTCCATCTTGTAAATAATAATTATATTTCCCGCAATTTCTTACATAAGTATCCAATTTATTTAGTAATTTATTTTCAATTAATTTTTTTAAATTTTGATATTCAAATATTCTCTTAATTTTATCGTTACTTATATTACTCAGTCTTTTATACACATAATTTTTCAAAAGCTGACTCATTTCAATTTCCACAAAATGACAAAAAGCATATTTTATATTTTTATCATTAAGTTCTTCTTTATCCAAATAATATTTATAAAACACTTGTGATTTTTTTAATTCACTCATATCTGGAACTTTTTCAATTAATTCTTTCATATTATTTACATTTTGTATTTCTTCATAAATAATTTTAGCAAAATTTTCTTTATCATTTTTTCTTCCAATTATTTCGTGATAAAATTCTCTTATTTTATATTTTTCAAGCTTTGTTAAATTTTCTATTTCTAAAACTAACTTGGCAATATCCTCTTCTTTATATAATTTATCAAAGGCTTCTTTTACATTACTCACATAAGCATCACGTTTTGCTGATTCTCTGTAATAATCATAAATAATATTTCTTTTGCTCTTTCCTTCAACTTTTTCAATATTATTTTCATTAATTTTCTGGTAATTAGCCTTATTTTTTTCAAATGAATATTTTAAAGAATTTATTTTATTCAATTTTTTCTTAATATCGTTTCTAAATACTTCCAATTCTTCTGAATTTACATTTTCATTTAAATATATTTTTTTTAAAACCGCAAAATTTTTTTTATCTCTTACATCGGATTCCAAAATATCTGTTTCAGAATATTCCCTGTCAATATTTTCCTTTTTTCCATTCTTTAAGCTTAAGGTATTGTCTTTTAAATACACCATTTTATTTGAAAAGAATTTTTTCAGTTTTCCTATTCTTTTTTGATTTTCTTTTGTTTCTGTACTGCTAGGATTTTTTATATACATATCTAGTCTCATATTTAAAAGTGCAGATAATCTCTCATCAGTCCTATTTTCTTCACTTTCGCTTTTTACAAGCCTTCCTTCACTAGTATATTTTTTATGTGAAATTCCTCCAACTTTTGTAACTTTCATATATAAAAACCTCCTAATATCTATATTTTTTACTCAATACCTAATTCTTTTTTTAATGCTTTTTGTAAAATCTGTGAAAAATTTAGATTTTTTTCCTGTGCCAATATATCTAGCCAAACAGGAATTGTTAAAGTTTTCTTTTTAAGTGCATTTGTAACTTTTGCCACTTCATACACTGGATCAACAGATAAAATATACAAATACTGATTTTCTTTCAGTTTCACATCCTCCACTTTTGAAGGCTCAGGAAATTTTTTTCTTACATCCAAAAAATCAGCCAAATGCAGACCCAATGTCTCTCTCAAATTTGAAACAGCCTCCTCCATGCTGTCTCCAAATGTAGCATAATAATTTATCTCTCCATCTTCAAACTTATCAAAATCAACAATACAACCATAATAAGTCCCATCTTCCTTAGTTACCACTACTGGATAAAATACATCCATTTTCATTATCTCCTATCTATTTTACGTATTGAATACGTGTATAAAAATGTTTATAAAATTTTTTTAGCATCTCTGCTAAATCAAAATAATTATTTCAAATTTTTCTATTTTTTTAATCATTCATTCAGAATCACTATTCTTTACTCGTATAACTTTCTTTTCACTTAATCTTTCTAAAATAATTAAACTTTTTCAAAAAATTTTTTAGCATTTCTGCCAAATTAAGAATTCCCTTCGTTTTTGGGGTAGTCTAAATCCCATCCAAATTATTGGATAATAATTTTTAGTGAAAGCAAGAAGGGACTAGAATTTAATCCCAACTTGTTTTTCAATACTTTTTACTGTTCCTACAGGTATATCTTTTGAATATGGTACTGTGACCACACCTTCCACACCTGGGATCATCCATTGATAATGACTACCTTTTATACGTACAACTTTTCCGCCTAATTTTCTAAATCTTTTTTCGATTTTTCTATATGACATAAATATCATTCCCTTCTAAAATAACGTTAATCATAACTTCTAATAGAAAGTATCTGAAAATTAGGAATAGTTGAAAAGTTTTACAAATAGTCATTTTCAACTTACAAGTCTATTATAACACGTATTCAGTACATTGTCAATAGTTTTTTAAAAATTTTTTTAGAAAAAATCACAGCCAATATTTTTAACTGTGATTTCAATACTTTTATAAAATCAAAAAATTATTTTTCCATTACGATCTTACAATTTGGAATAAAATTGCAACGACTAGAAATAATGTCGCAACAATTTCTGTAAATTTTTCGATTCCTTCTTTTTCTTCATCCAAAATATTAGCAGAACTTTTTGCTAAACCTTGGCTTCTGTCTGGCTGTAGTAAAATTACGCTTATCATAATGATTGATAAAATTACTAAAGCTATAATTAATAAATTTTCTAACACGTGTTCCTCCTATAATTTACAAAACAAGAGAATAGCTAATCAATTTTATTTTTTAAATCAATTATTTAGCTGCTGCATCTCCGGCTTTTATTATTACAGCGAATTTTTCAGGAATTAAACTTGCTCCTCCTACTAATCCACCGTCAATGTCTGTTTGAGCGATTAAGTCAGCTGCATTTGCGTCGTTCATTGATCCACCATATTGAACTGTCACGTTTTCTGCAACTTCTTTTCCATATAAGTCAGTTAATAATCCTCTGATGAATGCGTGAACTTCTTGAGCTTGTTCTGGAGTGGCAGTTTTACCTGTTCCAATTGCCCATACTGGTTCATATGCAAGTACAACGTTTGCCATTTCAGCGGCTGTAACATCTTTTAATCCACCAACAATTTGAGTTTTCACAACATCATTAGTAGTTCCAGCTTCTCTTTCTTCCAATTTTTCCCCAATACATAAGATTGGTTTCAAATCGTGCGCTAATGCTGATTTTACTTTTTCATTGATGATTTCATCAGTTTCATGGTAATATTCTCTTCTTTCAGAGTGTCCTAAAATTACATATTCTACACCTAAATCTTTTAACATCAATGGTGAAACTTCTCCAGTATATGCTCCGCTTTCTTTAGCGTTCATATTTTCAGCAGCGATTTTAATGTTGCTTCCTGCAGTTTCTCTAGTCGCTGTTTCTAATGCAGTGAAAGGCGCTCCGATTACGATTCCTGCATTTTTCACATCTGCTACTAAAGGTTTTAATTCATTGAAGAATTGTGCAGCCTCTTTTGCAGTTTTGTTCATTTTCCAGTTTCCAGCTACTATTACTTTTCTCATAGTTTCTCCTCCATTATTTATTTGATATTTTACATTTTCTTTTATTTTATCACATATTACTTTTTTTATCAATGCTAAATAAACTATTTTTTACCTTTTACAACGGATTTTTAATTTGATTTTTCAGATTTTTTATGTTAAAATTCTTTACGTAATCAAGTAAATTAAATATTTAAAATATATTAGGAGGAGTTTATGGGTAATAATATCAGTGAGCAAAAATCAATTGCAGGATTAAGAGCAAATGCAGCTGCTTTTATAGTAAATCTGAGCTTTTTTATGGGACTTGGCTTATTAATTCCAATTTTTGCATTAATTTTAGAAGATAAAAATAATTTTGTAAGAGCATATTCAAAGCAGACTTTGGCAATTACAATTTTAACTTTAGTGTCATTTTTATTAAATTTTATTATATTTATCGGAAATCTAGCTTTTTTTATAATTTTTATATTATTAATTATTTTTCAAATTGTTGCGGCGGGAGCATCAATTTTAGAAAAAGAATTTAAAATTCCTTATATAGAAAAAATTGTAAATTTATTATTTGTAGACTAAAGATAAATATATTTTTTAAAATAATCAAGGCAGGGACAATTCAGATATGCGAATGGTCCCTTCTAAAAAAAATTAAAAAAGTTATTGACAAATTATAAAAACATATGATATACTAATTGAGTAACGTATGGGTGGATGTCCGAACGGCTAAGGGACCGGTCTTGAAAACCGGCGAAATCGCAAGATGTCTGGGTTCGAATCCCAGTTCACCCGCCATTTAAAATTTATATTTTTTGGAGAAGTGGCAGAGAGGCCGAATGCGCTCCCCTGCTAAGGGAGTATCCGGGCTAAAACTTGGATCGAGGGTTCAAATCCCTCCTTCTCCGCCATTTTTTTTTAATAAACTAATTAATAAATGCATCTGTAGCTCAATTGGATAGAGCGTCTGACTACGGATCAGAAGGCTATGGGTTCGACTCCTGTCAGGTGCGCCATTAAATAAAATAATACTTTATTACATAACTTGAAGAGATTTAAAAATATCTTTGGAGATAATTTGGGGACATTTTTAAAATTCTTCATTTTTTTATTTCTGTAAGTATATTTATTGCTTTATTTCCATTTTTATTTATTAAATATATAAAAAAAGACTATCTTAAAAATATTAGGATAGTCTTTTATTTTAATTGTTAATCTTAAAAAAATTTTTTTAAAATCAATCAGTGACAAAAAATTAATTTGCCAATGCATTAACTTTTAATGTTAATCTAGATTTTTTTCTTGATGCAGTGTTTTTCTTAAGAACACCTTTTGTTACAGCTTTATCTAATTCTTTATATGCTGCACTTAATGCTGATTTAGCTTCGTCGACATTTTTAGCTTCAACAGCGGCAAGCACTTTTTTTACGAAAGTTTTAGTTCTACTTCTAATAGCTTGATTTCTAGCTGCATTTCTTTCACCAATAAAAACTCTTTTTTTAGATGATTTTGAATGTGCCATTTTTTCTCCTTTCAATAATTTTTACTTATGAAATAAAATGCTATATAATTCAATATATGCAAATTACACAATATATTATCATTTTTTTCAATAAAAATCAAGATATAAAGAACAAATTTTTTTCTATATTGTCCATTATGAGTTATCTTGATTAATAATAGTTTATTCTTTTATGTTTTTTAATTTATTTTAACACAAGGAAATGGTGTCTAATGCCCTTACGTTACAAAAAAATTAAATAAAAAATAGAAAAAAACTACTATTAATCATAATGGTTATAAATAAATAAAATTAGAAAAGTACAATTTCAATAAACCTATTTGATAACCATGTAAATTTAGAAATATAATGAAATAAATATTATTCGCAAGAGGTCAAACCCTTGTTAAATATAAAGAATATTAAGTTTCTAAACAATTCTAATATTAAAAATAATTGGGTATAATCTAAATTTATACATTAGAGAAATTATAAATTTTAAAAAATCTCAAATAAACTTGACAGTGATAAGATTTAATTGTATAATCTTTACAGTGGTAAGATATAGAAGTTAGGAGAAGCTAAATATGGAAAAATCTAAAAAAAGTTACCATCATGGAAATTTACGGGAAGAATTGATTGAAAAAGGGATAGAGCTGATAAATGAAGTGGGAGAAGAAAAATTATCTTTAAGAAAAGTGGCTAAAATGTGTGGAGTAAGCAATGCAGCACCGTATACATATTTTAAGAAAAAAAGTGATTTACTTTACGCAATGAGCGATTATATATGGGGAATATTGGCAGCCGAACTGGATAAAACAAGGAAAAGATATGAAAATCAAGAGGATTTATTGGTAAAATTAGGAAAAACATATGTTATGTTTTTTTGTGGAAATCATAGATACTATCATTTTATAATTTCAAGAAAAAATATGAAAATAGATTTATTCTCAAAGTTTTCAAAAGTAGAAAATAATAATGAAAAAGCCTTTAGTATATTAAAATTTGAGGCAACGAAAATACTAAAAAAAATGGGAGTGTCAAATCAGGCTATACAAGATAAAATTGTGGCAATGTGGGCGTTGGTACAAGGATTGACAACAATAATGATTACAAATGATATAAAGTATTCTGAAAGCTGGGAAGAAAAAATAGAGGAAATAATAAAATCAGTTTGTATAGCAAAGTAATCTTAAAAGAGAATTGAAAAGTTGCTAGTTGCTGTATGAGTTTGAATCTTAAATTTAGTAGTTAAATTTCAGATAGATTTTAATATATCTATGGAAGGTGATAAATATGGAATTAATTATACATGATTTAGATAATGAAAAATTGGAAAATTTAAAGTGGGAAATTGAAAAAAAGGAAAAAATTATGGATAAAATAAAAGAGAGTATAGATCAAAAGAAAATAATCGATGATGAAGATATATCTATAATTTGTGATAATAATAAAATTAAAAGCTGTATGGGATGTTTTGAATGCTGGATTAAAACTCCAGGGAAATGTAAAATTAGAGACGGATATGAAAATTTAGCAAAATTATATTCCAAAGCAGACAAAGTTGTGATTATAAGTCAATGTGTTTATGGTTCTTACAGTCCATTTGTAAAAAATGTGCTAGATAGGACAATCCCATATTTATTACCATTTTTTAAATTCAAAAATAAAGAGATGCACCATATCACACGAAATAAAACAAAATTTGACTTAAATGTATATTTTTATGGAAAAAATTTGTCACCAAATGAAAAGACAGTTGCTAAAGAAATAGTAAAGGCTAATAGCGTGAATTTAGATGTGAAAAATTTTAAGGTTTCTTTTTTAGAAAATTAGGAGAATGATGAAATATGAAAATTAGTATAATAAATGGAAGTCCAAAAGTAGGCAAAAGTAATTCTGAAATATTAGGAAATTATATTTTACCCTTGCTTAAAGACAATGAAATAAAAAAATATTATTCGATTTCTGTTAGATTAAATGATAAAATTAAAAATGAAATTCATAGCAGTGATATTTTGATATTTCTTTTTCCCCTCTATGTTGATGGGATTCCGTCCAATCTGTTAAAATTACTTGTAGAATTTGAAAAGGAAAAAGTTATAAAATCTGAAACTAAAATTTATTGCATAGCTAATAATGGATTTTATGAAGGCAAACAAAATCGGTTGGCAATTTTGCAGATGAAAAATTGGTGCGAGAAAGTTAAGGCAGACTGGGGACAAGGAATTGGTCTAGGTGCAGGAGAACTGTTGCCGTATTTGAAAAAATATAAACTGGGACAAGGACCACTCAAAAATTTAGGTAAAGTATTAGATAAATTTTCTACTAATATTCTAACTCTAAAAAGTGATAAGGATATTTATATAAATCCAAATTGGTTAAAAAGCCTGTATTTTTTTCAAGGTTCAATTTCATGGATTTTAAAAGGTAGAAAGAATAATTTGAGAATAAGGGAACTTTTTAGAAGAAGTAATTAAAATTTAGGAATATTTCAAAAAAATGCTTAGACAAGTAAGGATTCTAAAGGGGATGGCTACTGTTCCCCTTTGCTTAAAAAAAAGAAAAAATATAAAAATTATAGAAAAGACATTTATTAATAATAATTCTTTCGAATAACTACATTGAAAAACTATATAAATTGACAGAGATAAATTTTTTGTTCAAATTCCTTGATAAATTTAGAAAAAATTTGTATAATAGATGTAGAAAAAGAAAGTTATTTAAAAAATGGAAGGAAGAATGCTTATGAAGAAAAGACCAGTAGTTTTAATAATTTTGGATGGATGGGGAATGAACCATCATGAAAATCAGGTTGATGGAGTGAAATTGGCTCATCCGATTAATTTTAACAATTATCTTAAAGAGTACCCTCATACTGAATTAAGAGCAGATGGAGAATTTGTAGGATTGCCTGAAGGACAGTTTGGAAATTCGGAAGTTGGGCATACAAATATTGGTGCAGGAAGAGTAGTTTACCAAATGCTGCCAAAAATTTCAAAAGCTATTAAAGAAGGTACAATTTTAGAAAATAAAGTATTATCAGATATTATGGAAACTACAAAAGCGAACGGAAAGGCTTTACATATTACAGGATTAACTTCTGACGGTGGAGTTCATTGCCACATTGAACATTTAATTGGATTAGTTGATATGGCTAAGAAAAAAGGATTGACAGAAGTTTATGTTCATGCGATTATGGATGGAAGGGATACGGCTCCTGAAAGTGGAGTAGAATACTTGGCACAATTACAAAAAGCATTGGATGAACTTGGTGTAGGAAAAATCGCTACAGTTGTTGGAAGATATTATGCAATGGATAGAGATAACAACTGGGACAGAGTGGAACTTGCCTACGATGCCTTGACTTCTGGAGAAGGAAACTTAGCGGCTACAGCTGATGAAGCAATTAGAAACTCTTATGCAGATGGAGTTACAGATGAATTTGTAAAACCTGTAAAAGTTGGTGCAAAAGACAATGGATTGATTAAAGATGGAGACGGTGTAATTTTTGCAAACTTTAGACCTGATAGAGCTAGACAATTGACTAGAACTTTTGTTGATCCTGAGTTTAAAGGATTTGAAAGAAAAGTTTATCCTAAAGTAAACTTTGTTACAATGGCTCAATATGACGCTACATTTAGCTCACCTGTGGCATATCCGCCTGAAACAATCATAAACGGATTTGGGGAAATTGTATCAAAAGCTGGATTAATTCAAGTAAGAACTGCAGAAACTGAAAAATATGCACACGTTACATTCTTCTTCAACGGTGGAAAAGAAGAACCATATCCAGGAGAAATCAGATTGCTTTCTGATTCACCAAAAGTTGCAACTTATGATTTACAGCCTGAAATGAGTGCTTACAAAGTTAAGGAAAGATTACTTGAAGAATTAAATACTGGAAAAGTTGATACTGTTGTATTGAACTTTGCAAATCCTGACATGGTTGGGCATACTGGAAATGTAGATGCTGTTATTCAGGCTTGTCAAGCGGTAGATAACTGTACTGGACAAATTGTAAGAAAAGTATTGGAACTAGACGGTGCAGTATTAATTACTGCGGATCATGGAAATGCTGACTTATTAGTAAATCCTGAAACTGGAGAACCTCATACAGCTCATACTGTAAACCCTGTTCCTTTCATTTTCATCACAAACGACATGAAAGATGCAAAATTGAGAACAGATGGAAAATTGGCTGATATTACTCCAACAATGCTAGATTTACTAGGATTGGAAAAACCAGCTGAAATGGATGGAAGCACATTAATTATTAAATAATTATGATATTCATTTTAAATAAAAAAGATAATTGGTTAATTTTAACAAAAAAAATAAAACTATTGAAAAAATCTCTCTAAAATTTAAATTAGGGAGATTTTTTTGTTGTAAAGAAAATAAAAAAATGTTATAATAATACGAAAAAAAATAAACAGCATAGTTATAGAAGTCAATCAGTTTAAAATTATCATAATATAATAGTTCTTAATAAATATTTAAACTATATTGCTCAAAACGAATTAAACTAGAATATTAAATAAATTTGAGAATATTATGAAAAGGGAATAAAAATTTTAAACACGATTGACTATAATTATGAAAAACAAAAAAATTGTAACAATTACAGAGTAATAAAGAAAATAAAAATGAAAATTATTGATTTCAAAGTTAAAATTTAAATAACTTTATAATAAAAAAAAGAAAAAGGAGAAAAAATGAGTAACAATTTAAAACAGGCGAAAAAAGATTTAAAGGCTTTTGCTAAAAGAGCGAAAAATGTAAAATACACGGAATCATTACTATTTTCGTACTTAATAACAGGAATGATAACATTTTCAATTGGTATCAATACATCTTCGGATGTACTTTATGAGCGTATGAACAAAGAACTCGTAATGTCAGCAGAAAAAACACGTACTGCAATTAAGAAAAAGAAAAAAGCAAATAAAGAATCAATAGAAGACTTGAATTTGGAATTAATTCAATTAATGGAACAGGGAGACCAAGTTATAAAATCAAAATGGGATTCATGGCAATTTGGTTCAAATACATTTGCATCGAGAAACAATGGAGCTTACAAAGGAAGAGGGGATAAGGCTTCAAAATACCCTTTTGTAGGAGTTTATAACCGTGGAAACTGGGGAGAAACAGCAGCTTTGTCAAATAGAAGAAGAGTTCTAAATCCAACAATTAATTCGTCATCTGTAGGTTCAACATCTTACGGATTGGCTTCATTGTTGCATGTGCAAGAGCCTGAAGTAGAAATCCAAATAATGGCAAATGTACGTCCAAAATCTGTTTTAAAAGAAGAAATAACAATTACCCCACAAATTGATATGCCAAGAGAAGTGGTAAGACCAGCGATTAATTTAGGTGTAACTACGCCAATAGCAGCACCAACAATATTGCTACCAACATTAAATCCTGTAGCAATAGAAGTTGCAAAAATTGATGAGCCGGGCGCACCTTCAAAAGTTGATCCAATAAATATTACAATGAAGCTGGATGCACCACAAATAACTTTGAAAATTACACCGCCATCATTAACTATGGCGATTAGCGCACCAGAAGCTGAAGTAAATACGATAACGATTACACCTCCAGGGGTTTCGGAAGTTAGTACGATTACTGTGAATAAGCCAGCTGCACCGAGCGTTACACCACCTAGTCCAACAGTGAATCCAATAGTTTTTAGTATTCCAAACTTGAAACCTTATGGAAATAATCAATATCAATCAAGAAATCAAAATAAAAATTTAGAGGCAAAAATTTATACTTTATCTGTTCAAGATGATCCACAAAGAGGAGATGCTTCAATTGTTGAATATATAACTAATACTGGCGAATTTACTGCTCCAAGTGGAACTGTTATGAATGTTGATGTAAAACGACGAAGAGCAGTAACATTAGATCCTGGACTTCCTACAAAGCAAAAACCTGGAATAGAAGAATGGGGCGGAATTGACGATCCAAACTATTCTTTCGAAAATTTTGGAAGGATTAATTTAATAGTAGAAGATACAGCAGGTATAGAAGTTCAACCGGATACTCATAAAGGAAATTTAAAAGTTAAGGGTATAAACAGCGGAATTATTGAAGGAAAAGCTGACAAACAAGCTGCAATGTTATTCACATCTGAAAATTCTACTTCTAAAAATGAACATACATTGATAAATAAAGGGAATATTATTATGGGAGGTAAGAATTCAGTAGGATTTGCGACTAGTGATTTTATTGTTGAGAACAATAATAAGGCAAGTTGGCATATGATTGCAAAAAATGAAGGAATTATTGATTTAAATAATGAAAAAAATCATGGAATGGTAGTTGCTAAAACTCAAATTCCAATAGGTAGTAATTCTAGTTTTGAAAATAGCGGGACAATTAACGTGAATGGGAAAGAATCTGGTGGAATTACCTTGTTAGATAAGATACCGACTGCCACAAATACTGGTACTATTAATATAACAGGAAAAAATTCTTTTGGGCTTTATTCTGAAGTGGATTCAAAGATAAAAAATGCTGGAAATATAAATATTAAAGATGGCGCTACAGGAAGTATGGGAATTAGAGTTGGAAGCACCACAGCAACTAATATGTCTAATGAAGGTGGAACTATTACTATTAGCAGTAAAGATGGTAATAATATGGGGGTTTATTCAGAAGATGCGCCATTTGATAATAAAGGTGCTATTAAAGTTGAAGGAAAGAATGGAAATATTGGAATGTACTTCAACGGAACAACTGGAGGAACAAATAAGAATCAAGGGGCAATTACTGTTACTGGGGAAAATGGTTATGGTGTAATGCTTAATAATGGTTCAATATTTGAGAATCATGATTCAATAAAAGCAACAGGAACTGATGCAATGGGAATGTACATGAAAAATTCAACTGCCACAAACAAACAAAACAAAACTATTTCAAGTACAAAACACCATGCAGTAGTTCAAGATGGAGGAACATTTACGAATGAAGGAACTGTTTCTACTGAGGCAGGTGGAAAAGTTGCCTTATATTCTGAAAACGGAACATTTACAAATACAACAGATGGAGTAATATCGGCTAAAAATGGTGGAATTGCTATGTTTGTAAAGGATTCTACGGGAACTGTTGCAGGAAAAATTAATGTTGGAGACTCTGCAAATGGAAATACTGGAATTGGTGTGTATCTAGACGCTGCTTCTAGTAAAACTGTAACATTCAGCGGAGCAGAATTGAAGTTAGGGAAAGGAACAGTTGGACTTTATGCGGAAGATGCGGATAAATTTGGGACAGGATTTGCAGCAACTAATTTAAAAGCAGATGTTGGAGAAGGAGCAGCACTTGCATATTTTGGAGCTGTGGGAACAGGTACTATAAGTGGTGGAATATTATCTAATATAACATCATTGAAAATGGGACCTAAATCTACACTTCTATATGGAGATAAAAATTCAACAATAGTGGTTAATGATAATTTTGATATGTCAACATATACAGATATTGATAAAACAGCTCAATTTTTAGTATCTGATCAGGGAACTACTACAATTAATGCTAGTAAAACTATAAAAACTAACTTGAAAACTACAGTTTCAGGATTAAGTGGCGCCAATGTAACAAATAAAGGAACAATTGAAATGGCAGGAACTGATGAATCTGTGGGAATTTACTTAAAAGGTTCAACAGGGACAAATGAAACAAGTGGGAAAATATCTGTTGGAGAAAATCAGTCTATAGGTATTTATGGTATTGAAACTTCTGTATTGACAAACAAAGGAACAATTGAAACTGAAAAGGAAAAATCAGTTGGGATGCTTGGGAATGCGAGTACAATAGACAATGTTTCAAGTGGAACAATTGAAACAAAAGGTGAAAAATCAGCTGGAATTTATGGTACTAACGAATCAACAATTACAAACGAAGGTACAATAACTGCCAAGAAAACTGGATCAGCCGGAATTTATGCAGATGATAGTCAAGTTACAAACAAGACAAGCGGAATTATAGATACTGAAGAAGGAAAATCAGCCGGAATTTATGCTATTTTTAAAAAGGCAAAAAATATTGAAAATTCAGGAACAATAAATGTCGGAACATCATCGTCTCCTGGAACAGAAACTCAAGGAATTGGAATTTATGCAAAATTAGATACAGCAGCAACAGGAAATTTGAAAATAGAAAATAAAGAAGCTATAAATATTAATATACAAAAATCAATTGGGATTTATGCACAAAATGAAACAGGTTCTGATGGAAGAGTTACGGTTGAAAATAGTAAAGATATAAGTTCCATTGCTACTGCTAACGGAGCTATAGGGATAATGGCTAAAAAAGCTAAAGTAACCAATATGGCAAGTACTGGGAAAATAGAACTAGGAGGAAAAACATCAGTTGGAATTTATGGAATAGAAAATTCTGAACTGAAAAATTTTGGAAGTATTTTACTTACCAATACGGCTACAGATTCAGCTTCAGTTGGTATGATGACAGATGGAAAAAAACTTGAAAATGACGGAATTATCACAATGAGTGGTGGAGCTTCAGCAGGAATGATAGGAAAAGACGGAGCAACCATAAAAAATAATGCTGCGGGAACTATTACAATACAAGGTGAGAAATCAGCGGCAATTTATACTGAAAATTCAACGCCATCAAATGCAGGTACGATTAATATTGAAGGTAAAGAATCATCTGGAATATTTGCAAAAAATACTGATAATAAGGACTACACTATCGAAAATACAGGAACAATAAACTTAAAGGGGACTGCAACACCTCCGGGAACTCAGTCAGCTGGAATATATGCCGAAATTGGACCTTCAGCTGGAAAAACTACAGTGTACAATAAAAATAAAATAACTGTGGGGCAGAAAAATTCTGTTGGAATATATATAAAAAACGATGCGGCTAGAGAAAAAGGAGAAGCCATAAATACTGGGACGATTGATCTGGATGTTGAAAGTACAGTTGGAATCTTTGTGAATAAGGCAATTGGAGAAAATAGAAATATAATAAATGTAAAAGATAAGAGTTCAGCTGGAATGTATGGAAGTAACGATTCTGTAATAACAAATAAAAATGAAATCAATGTTTCAAGTGAAGATTCAGCTGGAATGTATGCTTTAGATTCAAATGCTACAAACACAAGTACAGGAAAAATAACATTGACAGCGTCTAGTGGAGCATCTAGCGGTTCAGCTGGAATGTATGGAAAATTATCAAGTTCATCAGTAAAAGATTATACAGTATTGAATGAAGGAGAAATCAAACTTACATCTGTTACTAAAAATGTTGGAATTTATGGTGAAGCTGCAAGTGGAGCTGCTAAAACATTGACTTTACAAAATAATAAAGAAATAAATATTGATAATGGAAGTACAAAATCTGTTGGAATTTTTGCAAGAAACGACCTTTCTAATAGTGTAGATACAATAAAAGCAATTAATAAGGCTGGAGCAACAATTACAGTAAATTCAGAAGAATCAATTGGAATTTCGGCAGTAAAAAGTACAGTTGATAATAGTGGAACAATTACTATGAACGATAAAAAGTCCGCAGGAATTTACGGTAAATCTGGCTCAAAAGTAACTAACAATAAGAAAATTGAAATGAAAGAAAAAGAATCAGCTGGAATTTATCTTGAAAATAGTGATGCTACAAATGCGGCAGATGGAACAATTACTATTGATAAAGGAGCTTCGGCTGGAATTTATGGTAAATTTACAAGTGATGCGACAGATGACAACACAATAGTAAATAATGGTAACATTACTTTAACTGGTACAAGTGGAGAAGAAAAGAGTGCTGGAATTTATGGAGAACGCGATTCAACTGCTACTAAGAAATTGACAATAACTAATAATAAAGAAATTGAAGTTAACATGAAGAAATCTGTTGGAATATATGCCTTAAATGAAGGAACAAAAAATAGAGATGATTTAGTTGCGGAAAACAATGCAAGTAATGGTGAAATTAAAGCAAATTCTGAAAATTCAGTTGGAATGCTTGCTAATAATTCAGTGGCAAACAACAAAAATAAAATAACAGTAAATAATAAAAAAGCTACTGGAATGTATGGAGAAAATGGTTCATTAATAACTAATGATACTACTGGAAAAATTGAAATCACGACTGCTGGTGAACAAGCAATGGGAATTTACGCAACAGGAAAAAATACATCTACAGGAAAAGTTACAGAAGGTGTAAATGACGGAACTATTGATGTAAAAGGAAAAGAAGGCACAGGAATGCTTGCAACTGCCAACGCTAAAATTGTTAATAATAAATCAATAACTGGTTCAGTTGAATCTGTAATTGGAATGTATGGAGTAGATAGCGGAACTGAAGTAATAAATAAAAAAGATATCGAATTATCTGGTAAAAAATCTACAGGAATATTCGCAAAAGATGATGCCAAAGCACTAAATAAAGGGAAAATACTGTTAAAATCTACTTCCGACAATTCAGTGGGAATGTTTGGAGTGTCAAGCGGAGCTGGGAAAAAAATTACTCTAACTAATGATACCGACGGAACAATTGATGTGGAATCTGAAAAATCTACAGGAATGTTTACAAAAAATGATGGTAATTTAACAGATTCGACTGTAAAAAATGAAGGAATTATAAATCTTAAAACAAAAAATACAGTTGGAATTTATACTCCAAAATCTGATGTACAAAAAGTAGGAAGAATTAACTTGGAAGACGATGCTGAATCTTCAGTAGCTGTATATTTATCAGAAGAAGCCAAGGCAGATGCTTCAACAGGAATAATTGACTTGAAGGAAAAATCTCAAAGCAGAGTTGCCTATTATATAAAAGGAACTTCTGCCACTGACACTGGAAAACTTTATGGAGCAAATATCGGTAAAATAAATGGTTATGGAGTTGGAGTCTACCTTGACGGAGGTAAATTGGATGGAACTACTCCTAAACTTGATTACACAAATGGAAGTACAGGAAATGGGATAATTGGACTTCTTATGAAGGGAGCAAGTGCTGATATTTCAACTTATACCCAAGGAATAAAAGTTGGAAATTCTGTATTAGACGAACCAAATGATTTTTATGCAATAGGAATTTATACTGATGAACAGGGGACTTCTGGAACTCCGAAAGCTATTTCAGCTGATGTGACAACGGGTGCAAATGGAGTAGGACTATTTGCTGAAAATTCAAGTCATATTACTTATACAGGAACTATGAGTATAGGAAATAATACAACAGCTGGAACTGGTATTTACATTGGAAATGGTGGAGACGGAACTAAGACTTCGACTGTAACAATTGATAGTGGTGCAGATATTAAATTAAATGGAGTAAATGGAGTCGGAGCAATTGTTACCACTAATGCAACAGTTAATTTTGAAACTGGTGCAAAAATTCAATTTGGTGGTGATGGAGTAGGTATCTTTGGTCAAAAAGGTGCACATATTAATGATAATGGTGGAACTTTAGTTACTAATGGGCATTCAGTAGAAAGAATAAGAGTAACCGAAGGAAAATCAGAAACTAAAGTCGATTTAACCTTAGAAACTGGAAATATTATGTCACATGTTATAAATGGAGAAGCTATTGTAAATGCTGGAGTTACTGTTGATTCAAAAGTAAACTCTAAAAATATTATTGCACTTATGGCTGATGGTAATAAAAATCCATCTCCGAGTCACACTACATGGATAGGAACACTTGGATATGATGCTGAAAATAATGGAAAAATTGATTTGTCAAATGCCGTTACAAGTACAGCGATGTATCTTGATTCTTCGAGAGGAATTAACAAAGGCGAAATTATTATGGGAGATAAATCAACTGGTATTTATGGAATTTATAAAAATTCAACATCAGTTTACAGTGATGCATTGCCTGGAACTAAAAACACAGGAATAATTACAACAACAGCAAATTCAAAAATTACAATTGGAAATGAATCGTCTGCCATTTATGCCATTGGATTTGATAAAGTTGAAAATAATGGAGAAATAGAAGGAAAAGACAAATCTGTTGGAATTTATGCAAAAAATACTACTTCTAGTACTAAACCAGTAAATGTTAACAATACTGGAGATATTACTTTAGGAAAAGGTTCAGCAGGAATTTATATTTCGCCTGAAATTTCAACTGCAACTGTAGTGAATAGCGGAAACATCACAGTCGGAGATTCCACATTAAATTCGAGCGGAGATGTCGAATCTACTTCTGTTGGAATATTTGTAAAAAATAAAACGAATTTAACTACAACAGGAGATGTAACAGTTGGAAATAAAGGATTTACATTATATGGAAATGATTCAACAATAAACGTAAACGGTGGAAACTATGATTTCTCAAACAGCGGAAGCCTTGCCTACCTTGAAAACAATGCTGTTCTTAACTATAACAACAGCGGAACATTGACAACATCATCAGAACCAATGCTGTACATAATTAACAGTAAAGCAAATATGAATAATAATGACATTATTGTAACTTCCAAAGGAACTGGTATTTATATGAATGGAGTTTCTACATTTAGCGGATGGAACAATATGACTTTAAATGATGGTTCAACTGGAATTTATGCGGATAATTCAGATGCAACAGTAACTGGTAGAAAAATAACAGGAACTTCTGATAAAGCAAAAGGAATTGTTGCAAGAAATTCAAGTGTTACGAATAATGCGAATATGGATTTTTCAAATGATGATTCAATTGGAATCTTCTCACAAAATAAATCATCAGCTGTAAAAAATATTGTAAATAATGGAAATATTAACATTACAGGAAAACGTTCAATTGCTGCATATTTAGAAGGTACTATGGAACAAACATTTGAAAATACAGGTACGATAAACGTTGACAAAACGACAACTTCTGTGAAAAACGATTCTACAGTTGGAATTTACGCACAAAGCGGTTCAAAAATTAATGTAAAAAATAGTGGAAAAATAAATGTAGATGAAGCTTCATTTGGAATTTATTCACTTAGTGAAAACGGAAATATAGAAACAACAGGAACTTCTGTAATCAATGTCGCAGACAAAGCTATTGGAATTTATAAAAAATCTGGAACTGCCAATCTTGGTGGAACAATCAATGTTGCAGATCATAATGCAACTGATGTGAATAGTGAGCCTGTAGGAGTTTACGGAACAAGTGGAGTAACAATTACTGACAATACATCAATCTTTAAAGTTGGGGATAAATCTTATGGAGTAATTTTGGCAAATCCTGGATTAAGTAAAACAAATGTTTATTCAAATTCAGCTTCATCAAAGATAAGTTTAGGAAAAGAATCGACATTCCTTTACACTGAAGGAACATCACAGGCTACAAATAATGGAACAATTACATCTGGAACAAATAATGGAATTATCGCAATTTACGGAAAAGATGGAGCAAACATTGTAAATAACGGAACAATTGACTTGTCGCAAGGAATCGGAAATCAGGGTATGCTTGTAACAGGAGCATCAAGCGCTACAAATAGAGGAGCAATAAAAATAGGAAAAACTGACAAGTCTGATCCAGATAATATTATTTACGGAATCGGAATGGCAGCCATTGACGGAGCATCTGCAACAAATACAGGAGATATCTATGTTTCAGGAAATCTAAGTATCGGAATGTACGGAGATAAGAGCGGAACAACTTTGAGAAATGATGGAAATATTTATCTTGATGCTTCTGGAGCGACTTCAACTGACAAGATTCAAACAATGATGGGAGTGTTTGCAAATAATGGTACAACATTTGTAAATACAGGAACTATAACTACAGTTGGATCATACGTAGGTAATGGCAATGTGCAAGGACTTGTGGGAGTTGCTGTATTAAACGGAAGTACATTGGAAAACTATGGAACAATAAACATTGATGCAGACACTAGCTACGGTGTTCTTATAAAAGGTACAGAAAACAATAAATCCATAATCAAGAACTACGGAAACATTAACATTAGCGGTCTTAAATCTTATGGTGTACGTTACGATGGAAATTCGAAAGGTGTAACTGGAAATGACCTTCCAATAGGAGATGACGCAACACCTGCCAACACACTGCCTGCAATAAATTCAGGAGCTGGAAAAATTACTTCATCAAATGGAGCACAAGATTATTATGCTCCTAAAGATCCAAGCAAAACTATCGGCGGAACAGGAATTGTACAGCTGCCTGACGGAAGACTGGCAATTCAAAGAAACGGTGTACTGCTGGATGAAAACCAAGTTCAAGTAATAGACTACACAACTCCAACAGTAAACTATGCTCTATCAAACTTTGGGGTATACGTGGATACACTTGGAAGAACGAGACCAATTAATCTGGATAGAGCAACTGATATTGGCATAAATAGTGATCTTCTGATAGGAACAGAATTTTCTGTACTTACAAACAAGAAAGATGTAATAATAGGAAAACAAATACTGCAGCCGTTCCTTAACCAGATAAATGCTGGAATATTCAACTTTACACCATATTCAGCTTCGTTAACATGGATGGCGACACCTGAAGTAGATCCAACAACACAGCAGATTACACGTGTACTTATGGCAAAAATTCCTTATACAGCCTTTGTAGGAAGAACTGCAAATGAATTTAACTTTGCTGACGGGCTGGAACAAAGATATGATGCAAATGCTCTTGATTCAAGGGAAAAATTGATATTCAATAAGTTAAATACTATAGGAAACAATGAAGAAGCCTTATTGGCACAGTCTTATGATGAAATGATGGGGCATCAGTATGCAAATGTTCAGCAAAGAATCTTTGAAACTGGTAATTTATTAAATAAAGAATTTGATTATTTAAGAAGAGAATGGGATACAAAAACAAAAAATTCAAATAAAATAAAAACATTTGGAATGAAAGGGAATTATAAAACAGATACAGCTGGAATCATTGATTATAAGAACAAGGCATACGGATTTGCATACTTACATGAAAATGAAACTGTGAAATTGGGAGAAGCTTCTGGATGGTATGCTGGAGCTATTAAAAATAAATTTGACTTTAATGACATAGGAGGTTCAAAAGAAGAACAATCTATTGTAAAAGCAGGTGCATTTAAATCAATGCCAATTGGAAAAGATTACAATAATGGTCTAAACTGGACTATTTCAGCCGAAGGATTTATGGGAAATGGAGAAACAAAGAGAAAATTCCTAGTTGTTGATGATATATTTGACGCAAAATCTGATTTTCATTCATTCGGATTTGCTGTGAAAAATGAAATTAGAAAAAATATTAGAACAAGTGAAAGAACAAGCATTTCACCGTATGGAAGCCTAAAACTTGAATACGGAAGATTTAATGGTATAAAAGAAGATAACGGTCAGATGCGTCTAGAAGTAAAAGCAAATGATTATTATTCAGTAAAACCTGAAATTGGAGTAGAATTTAAATATAAAAAAGCATTAGGAACAAGAACAACTCTTATTGCAAAAGTAGGAGCAGCTTATGAAAATGAACTAGGACAGGTTGGAAATGTGAATAATAAAGCAAGAGTCCGTTATACTTCAGCTGATTATTTCAACATAAAAGGAGAAAAAGATGACAGAATCGGAAATGGGAAGCTTGACTTTAATTTCGGAATTGAAAACACAAGACTTGGAATAACTGTAAATGCTGGTTATGATACAAAAGGTAAAAATGCAAGAGGTGGAATAGGATTAAAAGCCATTTATTAAAAAAATATTTTTAATTAATTTAGAGAGAGTGCTTATATTTTGGCACTTTCTCTAATAAAAAAATGATCTTCAAACTTTTCAAATATTATTGCTAAGTTTTTAGACCATTTTTTTTATATTATTTTTTATTTATTTTATTGTTATTTATAGTAAAAATATTCATTTTCTCTGTAATTTTTATGAGAACGATTGTAATATGCCAGCTTTTCTACTAGAACTACAGTCTTTCCTCTTTTTAGATTACTATGCACTTCTTCTGAAAGATCTTTTCCCACAACATGAATTTTTTTAATTTGAGCATTTGCAGGAATAGCAGGATGATCCCAATTTATTTTTTTGTTAGGATTTACTCCGACACACGCTGCATTAATATCTACGTGATTCATGCTAAGATTTTTATCGTAAAACGTTCTGTGACTAGTTACAAAACATTGCTGATTCCTAATGTAATTCATTGTACCACTTTCCAGATCCTCTACAATAGTTGCTGGTAAATGCTCAACTGGTATTCCCTTTTTCTTCATTTGTAATTTGGCCAAACTGTTGAACGAAAATAAAAAAATACAAAAAATAAATAAAAATTTCATAGATTTTATATTGTTTTTCATAATCATTCTCCTCCTTTTATTAATTATATAATAATTTTACCATATAATTTCTTTAATTTAGTATGTTTTTCCTTTTAATTTATATATATTTAAATAAAAAATTTTTAGTTCTATATAAAATGTTCTCAAAACAAAAAAATTTGATATTCAAATATTTTTACTTTACAAATAATAAAATAATGAGTATAATTATATAGCAAATATAAATTAGGAGGAATTTTTTTATGAAAAAAATTGGGATATTACTACTTATAGGAGCATTAGTAGTAATTAGCTGTGGAAAAGGAAATACAGGAAAGGAAGAAGGAAAAGCTGGAACAACAGCTGGACAAGCTGCTAATCAGGGAAAAACTGATTTAAGCAAGGAAACTGCTGAATATAAGAAATATGTTGAAGGTCAGATTGATATGCTTTTAAAAGATACAGAAAACTTTGCACAATTATTAAAGACTGGAAAATTAGACGAAGCTAAAAAAGTTTATCCGTTAATCCGTATGGCTTATGAAAGATCTGAACCTATTGCTGAAAGCTTTGGAGAATCTGATGTTAAGATAGATTATCGTCTTGTTGACTTTAAGGAAGAATTTAAAAATGAAGAAGGATGGAAAGGTTTTCATAGAATTGAAAAAATATTGTGGGAGCAAAACACTACAAAAGGAACTGAAAAATACGCAGATGATCTTGTAAACGACATTAAGGAGCTAAAGGCAAAAATTGCTACAATTGAAGTAACGCCTGATTTAATGGTTACAGGAGCGATTGACTTGTTAAATGAAGTTTCGACTCAAAAAATTACTGGAGAAGAAGAAGTGTTCTCGCACACTGATTTATACGACTTTAGAGCAAACATCGAAGGAGCTCAGAAAATTTTTGAATTATTCAGACCTAAATTAGAACAAAAAGATGCTAAGCTTGTAACAACTTTAGATACTGAATTTAAAGCTGTAAATGCACTTCTTGATAAATACATGACTGATGATAAGCATTACAAATTATATACAGAATTAACAAAAGAAGATACAAAAGCTCTAGCTGAAGCAGTTACTAAACTTGGAGAACCTTTGTCGCAAATGGGAATTGTAATAGATGCAACTCCTAAGAAATAATGTACTTATTCGGTAACTAATAGACCTGTTCGATAACTATACAAACTTAGAATTTAATAAAATAAATATCTTGAAGTAAGGGGTCTTGACCCCTTGTATAGATAAAAAAACTTAGGTTATCAAACATATCTAATATGTTTAACTATTATTAAATAGGGAATTAATTCCCTTTGTTAAAATTAACATTTAGATTATTGAACACATCTAAATAAAACTTACAGTATAAAAAGAGGTAAAATAATGAGTGACGAAAATGATAAAAAATGGTTTGATAAAAAAATATCACGTCGTGATTTTTTGAAAAAAGCTGGAATGGTAGGAGCTGGAGCCGCAATTGGAGCAAGTGGAGCTAGTGCGATTTTTGCCAACATGTTCAGCGGTAAAGCAAATCAGGTTGTTGGAAATGAAAAGATTTCATTTTATGGGGAACATCAGTCAGGAATTGCTACTCCTGTTCAAAAAAACGTCTATTTTGCGGTATTAGATTTACATTCTATGGACAAGGAAGAAATAAAGCAGATGTTTAAGGACTGGACAGATTATTCTGAAAAACTTATGAAAGGTGAACTTGTAGCTCCAGAACTTGCAAATCATCTAGTTCCTCCACTGGATACAGGAGAAACAGTGGGACTAAATCCATACCGTTTGACAATAACTTTTGGAATAAGTCCGTCTTTTCTGGATAAATTGAAGATGGATAATAAGAAAATGGAAGAATTTAAGGATTTGCCACATTTTCCGAGAGATCAGATAAAGGACAAGTATAAAGGCGGAGATATTTGTATTCAGGCTTGTGCGGATGATGCACAGGTAGCATTTCACGCTGTGAGAAATCTTGTTCGTAAAGGTCGTGCCTTAATTACTTTAAAATGGACTCAAGCTGGTTTTTTACCAATTGGTAATGGAAAAGAAACTCCAAGAAATCTTTTTGGATTTAAAGATGGAACGGAAAATCCGAAAAATGATAATGATTTTAAAAATGTTGTCTGGTATGATAAAGATAATTGGCTGAAAAATGGGACTTTTCTTATTGTAAGGCGTATTCAAATGCATCTTGAAACGTGGGATAGAACTAATTTGCAGGAGCAGGAAAATACGTTTGGAAGGTATAAGGAAAGCGGGGCTCCCTTTGGAGAAACAGACGAATTTGCAACAATTGACATAAATAAAAAAGGACCAGACGGAAAACCAGTTCTACCAATTGATTCACACGTTTATCTTGCCAAAAAAGCTGACGTTAAAATAGCACGTCGTGCCTTTTCTTATTCTAATGGAATAGATGAAGTGAGCGGACAGTTTGACGCGGGACTGCTATTTATATGTTTTCAAAAACATCCTGATCAATTTATAAAGATTCAGAACAGCCTAGGAAACGATGATAAGTTGAATGAATACATTACTCACGTTGGAACAGGAATTTTTGCTTGTTTTGGAGGGATAAAGAAGGGAGAGTACATTGGGCAGAAATTATTTGAATAAAAAAATAAGTACAATGCTATTTTTGTGCTTTATGCTATTCTTCGTGAATATTATTGCAGAAGAAAGCTATAGCGGACTTTACATAAAAATTACAGACACAACAACGGCAATAAGAAACAATAATCAAAATGAAGCAAAAAAACTTTTTTCTGAAGTAAGAGATGAATTTAAAAAGGTTAAAAATGCTGATTCTACGCAAGGGAAAAAGGTACAGGAACTTTTAAATAAAGAAAAAGCTGTATTGTCAGAAGATGACCTGAGAGAAGTTACAACAGCACTATTAGCTTTTGAAAAAGAGCAGAATCCTGTTGACGATAATGAGGAAAAGAAAAAGTTCCAGTCAAGAATGAATCCTGCTTTAGATGTGCTGGAAAAAGCAATTCAATCTAAAGATGTGGAACTTATGAAAAAAGAATATCTGAAATTTAATGGCGTATGGACAAGGAATGAAAGTTTTATAAGAAGCAGAAGTATTCCTTACTATGGAAAAGTGGAAACTGCAATGTCGTTTTTGAGAAGCTCTATGGAAGTGGAGCCATTTGATTATGACAACACAATCAATTCTTTTAATGACTTGAAATCAACAATACGAGACTATTTAGATGGCAAGAAGATAGAAAATAATGTTTCAAGCACAATTACACTAAAAGAAGCTGTAGATATGTTGAAAGATGCGTTGGAAGCCTTTAAAAATGGAAATAAATCTAAAGGTCAGTCAAAAGTGAAAGAGTTTATTCAGGTATGGCCTACGGTTGAAGGCGATGTAAGTACGAGAAATTCAGCTTTATATACAAAAGTGGAAACACAGACTCCAATAATCATGGTAAAAGGTAGCGAAAAAGAGTATCAGGAACAATTACAAGGATTAATTACAGAATTATCACAAATTGATACAAAAGCACAATATACGTTTATTGATGCAATGTTTATACTTCTTCGTGAAGGTGTGGAAGCACTTCTTATTGTTCTGGCATTGGTAAGTAGTTTGAAAGCTGCAAATCAGAAAAAAGGATTACGTTGGGTGTATACAGGAGCTGCTGCTGGAATTTTGGCAAGTGTGGTAATAGCATTTGCTCTTCAGGCTTTATTTCCTGCGGTATCTTCAGGAACAAATCGTGAAATTTTGGAAGGATTTGTAGGAATTTTTGCGGTTATAATGATGATTGGGATTGGATTTTGGCTGCATAGTAAATCATCCTTGAAATCTTGGCAAGATTATATTGACAGAAAAATGGATATTGTATTAAGTACAGGAAGTTTTGTTTCAATGTTTGTACTTAGTTTTCTTGCGGTATTTAGAGAAGGGGCAGAAACAATATTGTTTTATGTAGGAATTTTACCGTTAATTTCATTACAGAATTTGATTATCGGTATTGTAAGTGCGATATTGATATTAATTATAATTGCACTTGTTTTAATATACGCTTCTTCAAAAATAAAAATACATCAAGTGTTTTTTGTACTTACGTGGACAATTTATTTCCTTGCATTTAAAATGCTTGGAACAAGTATTCACATGCTGCAAGTTGTGGGGATTTTACCGTTACACGTAGTTCATTTTATACCTACAATGGAAATTTTGGGAATTTATGCAAATATGGAAGTATTTATTAGTCAATTAATTTTAATTGTGATTATCGTGATTGCTGCGTTGATAAAAAAGAGAAAAGATAAATAAAAATTTTAAAAGATAAAATATCGGAAAGGAATAGAATGGCTAAAATTGACGAACAGACGCTTGTAGAACATTTGAGCGAATTTAGGAAAAGACTCATTATTACAATTATATTTTTTATTGCGGCTTTTTTAGTAAGTTTGCTATTTTGCTCCGATATTTACAAATTACTGACAGCTTCATTTAAGCAGAAGCTCACAGTTCTTGGGCCTAATGATATTTTGAGCATTTATTTAATGCTGGCTGGGATATGTGCTTTTAGTTTGACATTGCCTTTTACAAGTTATCAGCTATGGGCTTTTATTCGGCCTGCTCTTAAGGAAAAGGAAGCTAAGGCAATTTTATCTTATGTGCCTGCAACTTTTATATTATTTATTACAGGGTTGTCTTTTGGATTTTTTATAGTAACACCTGCTTTGCTAAATGTTTTATTATCTTTTGGCAATGATTTGTTTAATATTCAACTTACAGCAAATAATTATTTAACATTTGTATTACATACATCATTACCGCTTGCTGTAATATTTGAATTGCCCGTTATTGTGGCATTTCTAACATCGCTGCATATCTTGACACCGCAATATTTGATAAAAAACAGGCGATATGGCTATTTTATTTTACTGGTAGTCGCAGTCGTTTTGACGCCAGCTGATTTTATAAGTGATTTAACGATGGCGGCACCATTGATTTTACTTTATGAAGTGAGTATTTCTGTTTGTAAATATGTCTATAAAAGAAGGAGGGATGATTAAAAATGGGAATTTTTAGAGATATAGGAGCACCAGGACTAATAGTTCTTATACTTGGGGCATTACTTATTTTCGGACCAAAAAGACTGCCTGAACTGGGAGAAGCTATAGGAAAAATGATTCGGGAATTTAAAAAATCAGTTTCTGGAATTGAATTAGAAAACGATAATACCAAGAATGTTGAGGAGAAAAAAGAAGATAAATAAAAAATTAGAAATTTTTAAAACTAAGGTTTAATTTAACAATGCAAATTAACTACTCCCACTTTTATAAGTGGGAGATTCTTAAAAAATGGTTACTTTTATTAGTCATTATATATTTACTAATCTCTTTGAGCTCTTGTCTTTGCTTTATATTTTATTATTTTTTCTTAAATAATGAACAAATCTCCATTATTAACATTTCAACTCCAGTTTCCATCTCAATTTTTCCCCTCTTTATATCTTTTTCGATTTCCCAGCATCTGAAAACTAATGCTTTTAAGCTAGAGTTTGTATAATTCTGTTCCAATTCCAGTTTTTTGAAAATTACATATGAATTTGGAATTCTGTTATTGGATTTAAAAATGTCTTTTATTTCTTCAAATTCTATTTTAAAAGCATTATAATTTCTGCTGAATCTTCGTCCTTTTAGTTTTAATGAACTTATTTTATACATTGTTTCAAGCTCATTATAAAGTGAATAAAGAATGCCCATGTATTCTTTTTTCTGCTCTAAATATCTCATTACATCAGCTGGATTATTTAATAATATGTTTCTTGTCATTTCATAAATTTGATATTCTTTCTCGATAGATACGATATTTTTAATTTTTTCAATATCAAACTTTTCTCCATCCAGAAAAACTTTTATTTTTTCCACTTCATTTCTTACTTTAAAAGGATTTCTTCCTATCATTTCAAGCAATACTGACACATCTCTTGCATTTATATTCAGCTCATTTACAACATAGGCTTTTATTTCCTTTTCACTTTCCTTTTGAAATAAAAAAACTTTCATTTGCTTATTTTTGCTAAATTCATCTAGCAACTTTTTTAATTTTACTCCAAATTTCCCATCTTCCTTGTCATAATCAATAATAATTTCCTTATTTACAATTTCAAGATTTGCTATGTATTTCAAAATTTCCTCAATATTTTTGAGCTTTTCTGCTCTTTTTAATACAACCAGTTCCTGATTTGCAAACATTGAATTTATATTTATTTTTTCCAAAAATTTTTCATTTTCCTTCAAATCCACATCAAAAAAACTTTCACTAATTCCAACATTTTCTTTGCGAATTTGTTCCAAAAGTTCAAAATACTTAAATTCTCTCTGTTTTTTACCACCAATAAAATAAATCATTTACTTTTATTTCCTTACATCTTATTTATTAATTTTTAATTTCTAAACAGAAGTGCATAAAGCCAGTATTTCTACCAGCTTCCTCCACCTCCTCCACCAGAACCTCCGCCGGAGAAACCATCATCATTTGAAAATCCGCTGCCACCAAAACTGCCACCATTTGAACTCCCACTATTATTTCTCATAGTGCTGAATTTTTCTTCTTTTATTTCATCATACGCATTGTTGTATCCTCTTGAAATCATATTTGACAAAGCGAAACCAGCATATGTGCTAAAACATATTCCTTGATTTACATAAGAATATGTATTTTCATCAAAATTATAAAGTTTTATTGTATTTTCCATCAATTTTATCGCTTCATTTTTTACTCCCAGAGCTACCGCATAAGGTAATATTTCTTTAAAATAAGCTACTAATTCATCTACATCAGTAAATTTCATAATTTGATTTGCTTCAGCAGTCTTTATGTACATTTTCATTCCTTCTAAATATTCTTTTTTTCTCATTCCATCAACTGTATATTTTCCAATAGATCTAGAATAAATAATGTGCATTGTTACAATTATTCCTATAACAATAAAATTTAACCCTCCATATAATATTGCAATAAATAAAATTACTATCCATTTAATAATTTTCAGAAATTTATTCTCATTTCCATATATTTCCTTTAAAATTGAAAAAATAGCATTTGCAATAAAACCAAAAATTGCGGCAACTATTACAAGAGAAATTACTCCATAAATATTACCTGCTGTTCCGCTATTCGCAGTTGATGATATCATAAAAGTTACAATTATTCCCAAAATAAAGGCAAAATTAAAAATTTTGTTATCCTTGTAAACTTCCTTTTTGTATTTATTTTTAAATAATTTCAATATTTTATTTGAAGCATCATAAAGGCTTCTTTCTTTTTTGAATATATACCCAGTATCAGAAAGAGAATTAAAAACAATCTTTTCTTCATTAGCTAATTCAGGCTTGCTCCTTTTACTGTTAGACAATGTATATTTTACATTTCTTCCATTACCTTCCTCATCATCAGCTTCAACATAACCTTTAGAAAGTAATGAAAGCACTCCAATTGTCAATATTTCCTTAGGTTCCCTTACACCATTAATGTACGCCGCATACATGGCTGAAATATCCTTAGGTATGTTAAATTCAGGAACAATTGCCTTTTTACCCACATCTCTTCCAAATATATACCACGTTATAAATCCATAAATTGCCAGAAGTATTATTACAAGAGGCCCTGCAACAATTAAAGGATGGGCATAATAGAGTGTCTGCAATTTATCCCAAAATGTTGGGCTTATATTATCTGTTTTTAAATTTAGGCGAAAACTCAGTCCATTATATGCCTGCAGAACCTTTTTTGTTTTAATTTCAATAGTTCCATTATTTAAATTTGAAATATAATCTTTTCCGCTTTGTCCGTATTCACCTGTAAAAATATCTAATTTACTAATTTCATTTTCTGTTACAGGCTTTCCGTTTCCAAATTTTATATTCACAATAGCTTTTTCAATAGGAACTTTCCAAAATTGCCCAATCGCATTAAAATATACCTGATAAATTCCATTTTTTTCAAATACTGCATTATATATCACATAGTTAAACTCATATTTGTTTATACCTTTTTCTACAAATTTATTTGCAGAGCCTACCTTGTATCTGATTCCTTCGTCAAAAAGCTGTGTTGAATATTTTTCTGAAATGCCATTTCTCTTTACCAAATTCATTTTTATATAAGATCTGTAAATATCCACGCCATTTTTCTTTGAACGTAAGGGAATATCTCTGTAAATCCCATGCTTTGCCGCACCGTCAAATTCATAGTCAATTACTTCATTTACTGTCAAAGTTCCATTTTTATTCATCTGAACTGTAACTTCATAATTTGTTATTCTTTCAGCGATTAATGATTTTGTACTTAAGAAAAACAATATGAAAAATGCAAAAATTATTGAAAAAATATTATTTAATTTTCGGTTTCTAAAAGTCTTCATAATAAACCCTCTTCTTAAAATTTATGTGAAAAAATTAAAACTTAACTTCTGGAGCCTTTTCTGCTCCTTCTACAGCATTAAAGAACTCAGCTTTTTTAAATCCTAAAAATCCACCTATTATATTATTTGGAAAAGTTTCCACAAAAGTATTTCTATCTCTTGTTGTGCCATTATAATATTTTCTTGAACTTTGAATTTCTGTTTCTATTTGAGTCAGTTGAGATTGCAAGCTCAAAAAGTTTTCATTTGCCTTCAATTCTGGATAATTTTCCTGTAACATCATTATTGATCTTAATGTTTTTGTCATTTCATTTTCAAGTTTTTGAATTTTTTCAATATTATCAATATCCTTTGTATCAATCGACATCATTTGACTTCTTAATTTTACCACATTTTCCAGCGTTTCCTTTTCATGTGTTGCATAACCTTTAACAGTATTAACAAGATTTGGTATCAAATCCAGTCTTTTTTGCAAATATACGCCTATTCCACTCCAACCTTCCTCATTCAGATTTTTTAGTCTAATATATTTATTATAAATTCCCATTCCAACTACAACCAAAACTACCAAAATTCCTATTAAAATAAATACAATACTCATAATTCATTCTCCTCTTCTATTTTTTATTTTTGCCTATTTTCCTTATCATAAATCCTATCAAGACTATTACGACAAATCCTATAAAAACATTATAATAAACCGTGTAATCTTTTGATTTTGAGATATTATTTCCCTCTGATTTTTCCAATTTTCCTACCAAAACTTCATCTCGTTCTTTTATTGAATCGACAAATTCTACAATATCATATTCAGGCTTTTCCAAATTTTCATTTCCAAAAGTTATTTTATAATTTTCTCTTTCCGTTACCTTAAACACAACCCTGTCTGGAACATAATTTCCTGTCACTTTTTTTATTTTCAACGGAAAATTATCCTTATTTTTTATTTCAATAATTATCTCTTTTAATTTAGGAACATTTTCCAAATTTATCGTCAAATTTTTCTTTTTTCCAACTTTAGAAATTATCCCTTCACTATAAAAATTATTCCCATCTCCCATGGAATACTCTCTCTGAAATTCATCATCCACATCCATAACAATACTTTTTAACGGCAAAAACTTACTTTTAATTTTCAAAATCGTACTTTTCCCATTTTGCTCAACTTCATAGCCCAAATTAACTTTCACATTATTTTTATTCTGATTTTTCAAAGTTTCAATCGCATAAGGAACTTCCTTTCCAGCATTATCAATTATCCGTATATCTCCAAGATTATTTTTACTATTCTCATAAATATCCTCTGTCAAAAAAAATTGCTTGTATGTAGACTTTCCTGTTATTTTTATAGTTTTAAAATACTGGCTGGAAAAAAGTTGAACAATTGTTATTAAAAATAAAAACAATATTATTTTATTTATTTTCTTCATTTTTCTCACCCTTCCCAAAATCCGTGTCACTTAAGCTCTCTTTCACTTCCTGCTCCAATTTCTTCAAAGCTGTCTGATAAATATAAGAAGTTCCAATCAAAATAGCCCCCATACTAAAGTAAGCAATCAGCTTATAGGAATTATCAAATCGTAAGAAATCCAAAAGGAAACTTTTTGCCACAAAAAATATTCCTATTCCAAGCCCAATTCTTCTAACATTTCTATTCGGCACTTTAAACCCTTTCCAGACTAAATATCCACATAGTAGCAGTCCAACTATATCCAAAGCTAGTCCAGCTCCTAAAATTAATACACCTGAATGTTCATATATTCGTAAAATAATATTTGCTACACAAAGGAAATATATTGATTCTCCAAATATCCACAATGGTTTTTTCTCATTTTTTCTGAAAAAGCATAAATGAATATCATTTTTAGCCACAATAAACAAATAAAGATTTACAAAAATTAATAAAATTAAAGATAGTAGATAACTTATTGGTATTTTCTCTTCTTGCACATTCCAGCTCCAACCAGAAATATATAAGATAAAATTAATCATATTTATGAATAGTAAATAAATTATTTCAATTATTACTAAAAATTTCAAACTAAAACTATCTTGTAATTTTTTTATTTTATATGTTACCAGTCTTAAAGTAAAAAGTGAAACTAAAATGCAGAATAATGCATCTTTACCATAATTTATCGTTTCAAATGAAGTAACAACATTAAAAACAACTTTATTTATAAAAAATATTGAATATGCAAAAATCAGATATTTAAATATTCCATTTAAAATCCTAATTTCGGTCTTGTAGCTTTTTTGTTTTATCAAGAAGTAAAGCACAAATGAAAAAGATATTATCATCAAATCCTGAATATACACAAGCAAATATTTTTCTTCCCGCACAATCAAATTACTCACTAGTGAAACTAGATAAATCGCAATTGTCCCATATCGCATTTCTTTGTTTTTATATTTTCTATAAAAGAAATACAATAGTGCAGTTTCAGCACCCCACGCAACCACAACAAATTTTTCTGGCACAATTAACGGGATAATTAGGATAAAACTTCCTAATGCCACGATATAAAATATTTTTGCAACTTTATTGTCCTTGAGCCTGTCGCCAAAAAATCCATAAATTACTCCAACTGTTCCAACTAATATTGCTTTTAGCCAACTTGGCGTTGTATTGTCAAACAGGCTGTAAATCAATAAAAATTTTATAATTAGATTTAAACTTAGAAATATATAGTCGATTATGTTACTTTGACGATTTTCTTTTTTGTGAGAATTTAGGAAAATAAAACTGTATGCTGTTGTAAAAATTACGATGTAGAAAAACGCCGTAATCTTGTCATGAATACTATGATTCAAATAATAAACTAGCCCCGTCATATTTACTACACCTGTAACAAATCCAAAAATCTTGCTGTATATCCAGTCCTTTTTCCAAGAAACTCCAAGCACAATTCCCTGCAAAATCAAAGAATATGCCAAAACATAATAAATCTGGACGTTGCTCTTATTCACCCAAATATAAGCTCCGTAAGGCAAATATCCACCAATCAGCGACAATACTCCTATTATCTGGCTATCATATCGCAATGAAAGAATCACAACTAGTCCTGTCAATATTACTGATATAAAAAGTCCCGCTGTCATTGGATAAAGTTTGAGATATAACGTAGAAAGAAGCGTAGTCAAATAAAGAATACCAATTCCACCGCCAATCAGCCCAACTGCAAAATGCTTTTTATTTTTCTGATAAAATTTTTCTCCAGCAAAAAGAAAAAACATCCCAAGCAAATACGAAGCCGAACTTTTTACATAATTATTTGCCAGAATTTTTGCAAACTGTATCCGAAATACTAAAAAAACTCCCAAAAAGATTGATATTATCCCCAAAAAGTTAAAACCTTTCAAACCAATAAGTTTTTCAAATACAAATCTTTTTTTCTCTCTTTCAAAAAGGAATTCCCCTTCCTTCAAAGCCGTTTCTTCCTTTATCTTATTATGAAATACCGAAGATTCCTCTTGAAGAAATACCTTATTTTCAAAAGTTTTCCTATTACTTTTCTCTAAAAAATCACCAATTTTCCCATCAATTTTTTTTAATTCATCTCTTAATGAATCAGCTTCATCTGAAAATTCACAAGAAAGATTTCTTTCCAGCATTTTAACTTTTCTCTTCATTTCCTCTGCATAATTAGAAAGCCTTCTAGTCACTCCACTTTCCAATTCCACATTCATCTTCTCAGCCAAAATATTCTGAAACTTATCAATCTCACCATTTCTCCTAACCTTTTTCGCTTCCTTCAATTCCTCAATAAGCACTGCATTACTATTTTTAAGCCTTCCAATTTCCTCTTCCCTAACTTTCATCTTTTCATGAAATGCCTTTAAATCTTTTGATAGCCTTTCATTCTCTTCCAAGAGTTCCTTTTCCCTGCTTATTCCAGCCTCATTTTTTATATTTGCAATTATTGATTCTATCTCCGAATTTAATTTCCCAATTTCCTTATATTTATTCTCAAGATTCTCTAATTCTTTTAGTTTGTCAATCATTGTAAAACCACCTCAAAACTCACATTTTTTTATAAATGTATTTTTAATTTGCAAAATAATTTATAATTTTATACTATTCCCTATTTAAATAGTGAATATTTAATAAATTTTCAACTATTATAAGAATATTTTCTATTTTCTAATGAGATTCAGTACTTAGATTATTTTGTTTAATAACAGTTTTTACTATTTTATTATTATATTTTTTATTTTCGTAGGATTGCTCATTGCCACAAATCCTTATCTTGCAGTAAAAGTACGTAACAAATTCTTATTTAAACGATGTTTAATATAAATTGGATTTAGTATTAACTGTAATTTCTATCAAATCTAACTGCCACTTCTTTTCCAAAAAATGCTATCCCAATTTTCAATACATTCTTAACTCCAGAATTTTTTAATACAGAAGCATATTCTTTCTTTTCAATCTGCTGTAATGCAATATCACACTCATTCTCCAACTTTTCCAAAATTTTATCTTCACTCAAATTTTCCATTACATTTACAACCTTCAATTCCAAAATAATCCCTTCTTTTCTTTTTTCCAGATTTTTAGGCTTCAAAAGCAAATCATATCTGCCTTTCCCGGCAAAATTATTTGAAGTTATTTCATACTCATTTTTCAAAGTCAAAATTATTCCAAGCATTAAGCCATGATAAAATTGCTCTTTATAAACTCCGCTTACATCGAATATTCCCACGTTTTCCAATAAAATTTTTCTTAATTCCTTCTTAAAAGTTTCAATATCTCCATTTTTCAAGGAATATACCATATTATAAAAGCTGTTATAATTCTCAAAATATACTTCTATAAACATTTTTGAAAACATTTTTAATATTTCTTCATTCGGAATTTTCAAATAAACTTGTTCCTCATCATCTTGAACTTCTTCTGCCAATGTCAAATAACCGCTGTGAAAAAACAAATTCCATATATTTTCTTCATAATTTGCTTCCAAGTTTGCAAAAGTCATATTCTCATCTATTCTTCTTAAAATGGATTTTTTATTCAAAAGTTTTGAAAAATCATCAAAAATCTCATTTTTCAGTTTTTTTAAATATAATTTTATCAATTCATTTCCACTCGTATTTACCCAGTACGGTTTTAATTTTTCATCATTCAGAAAATTAATAATCGACCATGGATTATAAACTTTTATATCTCCAAACAAATATCCATTGTACCAACGTTGGACATCTTTAAGTTCAAATTCTAAATCAAAATCCTTTAAAGCCCGCTCAACTTCACTTTCTGTAATACCAAAATATTCTGTAAATCTATTGTCTAAAATTGTATGAACTCTTAGATTATTCAATCCAGAAAATATATTTTCCTTTGCAACTCTTAAAATTCCAGTCATAATTCCCATTTCGAGATAATTATTATCCTTTAGGACAACTCCATAAAATGTTTTAAAAAAGCTAATTGCTTCTTGATAATAGCCTTTCACGTATGAATCAATTATCGGCTGATCATACTCATCTATTAGCACTACCACTTTTCGTCCATAATATTCATATAGATATTTTGTTAAATCCAGCAAGGATAATTTCCATGTTGCTTCAGTTGCTCTGTTAAATAAAATTGAATCATATTTTTCTTTTTTTCTCGCACTTAAATTTTCCTTTACAAATTCAAATTCATCATATAAATCTGAAATTGTATTTTTTATCATCTCAAACCCATTTTCCCAGCTACTTTCATCATAATTTCTAAATGAAATTGAAATAACTGGAGCTGTCCCCTGCTTTTTAAAATACTCATTTTCAGAAATTTTTAAATTCTCAAACAGCTTTTTATTTTCATTTTTATTTTCAATATCAAAAAAATATTTTATCATCGACATATTAAGCGTTTTCCCAAATCTTCTCGGACGTGTGAACAACTTAATTTTAGACACTTCCTCAAATAAATTCTCAATAAACTCTGTTTTATCAAAATAGTAATATTCATCTTCTATTATTTCCTTAAAATTTGATATTCCTATCGGCAACTTTTTCTTCATCTAACATTCCTCCCTTTTTACAAATTATTAAAAACTTTTTTATTTTTATATATTCAAAAAAATATCTGTACCATTTATGCACAAACACTTTTCCTTAAAATAAATCTATTTATAAATAAATAGCAAAATTTCCCTAAGCAGTTTGCAAGCTAATGCTGTAGATTGTCCAGACTGATCGTAAACAGGTGATAATTCGTTCATATCAAGTCCAACAATATTTAACTGCGAAATTTTTTCTATTGCCTTATGAAGTTCCACAAAAGTAACTCCTCCAGCTTCAGGCGTTCCAGTTCCAGGAAATTCCGATGGATCAAGTACATCTAGATCCAATGTAAAATACACAGGTTTCCCTTTTAATTTTTCTACAACTTCATCAAGTCCATCAAAATTAAATTTTGTTGTATGAAGATGTTCCTTTGCAAATTTCCATTCATCTCTTTCGCCGCTTCTTATTCCAAACTGAAAGATTCTGTCATCTCCAACAATGTCCCAACATCTTCTAATTACAGAAGCATGTGAATAATACTGTCCTAAATACTCATCTCTCAAATCTGTATGTGCGTCAAACTGTATAATATGCAAATCTGGATATTTTTCAGCAACCGCTTTCACAGCCCCCAGTGTAACAGAATGCTCTCCACCAATCATAAACGGAATTTTCCCATCCTTCAAAATTTTTGCTGTTTCATCCTGAATATCCTGCAATGTACTTTCCGAATTTCCAAACGAAAGCTCCAAGTCCCCGCCGTCAAAAACTTTAATATCTTCCAAATCTTTATCCTGATAAGGGCTATAAGTTTCTATCCCAAAACTCTCATTTCTCATAACCGCCGAAGCAAATCTAGTCCCTGGTCTAAACGAAGTTGTACTGTCAAACGGCGCTCCAAAAATAGCAATTTTGCTCTCATTGTATTCATTGTCACAACCTATAAATGTATGTATATTTTTATTTCTCATATAAATTCTCCTTCTAGTTTTTATTCTAATTATTTTATTAAATCTTTCACATAATTTGGCAATGCAAATGCCCCTTTATGCAATTCCGTATTATAATATCTTGTTTCTATCCCAAACTTATTCCATTCATCTGCCTTCAAATCTCCTACGGGATTATATTTTTTTGAAGCAAAGCCAAATAGCCAATGTCCTGACGGATATGTCGGTATATGTAGCTGATAAACTGTTGCAAATGGAAAAACTGCTCTTAACTGTTTATTTGCTCTTGCTGTTGCTTTAGCATCTGCCTCATAATATGGGCTTTCGTGCTGATTCACAAGAATTCCGTCTTCTTTTAATGCATTAAAGCAATTTCCATAAAATTCCCTTGTAAATAAATCTTCTCCAGGCCCAAACGGATCTGTCGAATCCACAATTACAATATCATATTCATTTGCTTTGGAACGTACAAATTTCAATCCATCCTCATAATAAATATGAACTCTCTTATCATCCAGCTTATTCGCCGTCTTAGGCAAATATTCACGGCAAAGATCGACAACCATCTTGTCAATTTCCACCATATCAATTCTCTCAATATGTTCATATTTTACAAGTTCACGGACAGTACCGCCATCTCCAGCACCAATTACCAATATTTTCTTAGCCTTAGGATTTACAGCCATAGGAACGTGAGTTATCATCTCATGGTAAATAAACTCATCCTTTTCTGTCAGCATCATAAACCCATCCAGTGTCAAAAGTCGCCCAAATTCCTGTGACTCAAAAATATCAATCCGCTGAAAATCACTTTTCACACTAACCAATTGCTTATCAACCTTTATAGAAAATCGAACATTTTTCGTATGTTCTTCTGTATACCATAATTCCATCTGCTACACTCCTTTCGATTTGTATTACCTGTTTTTTATAAAAATCTTACAATAAAAAATATCTAGTATTTTATTTTCAATGTTTCTTACTTTGAAACTTTTTTAATTCCTCAATTTTTCTATTTTTTATAATTTTATTCTATTTTCTTGCATTTATTAAACGTTTCTCAAATAATTTTCCTTAACCTTAACCCTATTTAACCATCCCGTCAAAAAATCATTCTGAGTCGCATCCTTTTTAGCAAGAGATTTGTAGTATTCACGCTGCAAACTATGATAAACAGACAAAAATTTAGCTGGATTAACTTCATTCAAATATTTTAATGTCTGAGGTCCAATTGCCCCATCCACACTCACAACATTTTTACCGTAAACCTTATTCACAGCCTCCTGAGCCTTTTTAATTCCATATCTTCCAGCATTTACTGAAAAATCAAATATGCTGAGTGCCATCTTATCATTTTTTACCTTGTCCAATTTTTTTGCCTTGTAATATTTTTCCTCATAAATTTTTTGTGCTGTTGCTTTTGTTAAATCTTTCATGCTACCTTTGTATCCACATTCTCTGGCTCTTTCCTTAGTAATGCCATATTTTGTTTCGCCGCCTTTATCATTCTTATCATTAGAGTAGCTTCCTTCAACTAGCAAAATATAATTAAAAAATTTCAAAAATCTGCTATCAGCCATTTTGTTTCCTTCTTTCATTTATTTTAATTGGAATTCCGCAGACATTGTCTACGTTTTTTTTTCAAAAATTTTACTCCAAAACAACATTTATCTTCTCAACATGCATATCCTCTGTCCCCGTAAGCAAACAACCCTTTTCTTTCGCATATTCAATATAGCTTATAATTTCCTCTGTAATTCGCTCTCCTGGTGCTAATATCGGTATCCCTGGCGGATAAGCCATAACAAATTCCCCACTTATTTTACCAGCACTTTCCTTTATGGGAATCATTTCCTTTTCTGAATAAAAGGCTTTTTGTGGTGGAAGCACAACATCAGGATTTATGTACTCGTGATCAAACATTCCTGTAGAATCTTTTGAATAAAGCCTTTTAATTTCAGCAAGCGAAGAAATTAGCCGCTCTATTTCCAAACCTCTGTCCCCCGCTGAAATTATTGCCAAAATATTTCCTAAATCTCCAAATTCAATCTGAATTTCATAATCATCCCTCAAAATATCATAAACTTCAATTCCCGCAAGTCCAATATCCTTTGTATACACAGATAATTTTGTCGTATCAAAGTCATAAACTGAATCCCCGTCAATCAATTCTTTCCCATACGCATAATATCCGCCTAGTTTATTAATTTCATTTCTGGCATATTCCGCAAATTTAACTGTCTTTTCAAAAAGTTCTCTTCCATTTATCGCCAAATTTTTCCTTGCCACATCAAGCGAAGTCATAAGCAAGTATGAAGAACTCGTAGTTTGAGTCAAATTAATAATTTGCCGTACATAATCAGCGTTTATTCTTTCTCCACTTAACAAAATCGAACTTTGTGTTAAAGAACCACCTGTCTTATGCATACTAATTGCCGCCATATCTGCTCCAGCCGCCATTCCTGAAATTGGTAAATTTTCGTCAAAAGAAAAATGTGCTCCATGTGCTTCATCAACCAGCACAAGCATATTATTTTCATGTGCCAATTTTACAATAGATTTCAAATCTGAACAAATCCCATAATAAGTGGGATTATTCACTAGTATTGCTTTTGCATCAGGATTTTCATGAATTGCTTTTTTTACATCATTAATTGACATTCCAAGAGATATTCCGAGTTTCTTGTTAAGCCCAGGATTAATATAAACTGGAATCGCTCCGCAAATTACCATCGCATTAATGGCACTTCTATGCACATTTCGTGGAATAATAATTTTATCCCCAGCCTTGCAAGTCGCCATAATCATAGCCTGCACAGCCCCAGTCGTTCCACTTACCATAAAATAAGCCTCTTTTGCCCCAAAAGCCTCCGCCGCTATATCCTGTGCCTCTTTAATAACCGAAGTTGGATGGCATAAATTATCAAGTGGCTTCATCGAATTAACATCCATCTGCATTGCATCCAGCCCAATAAAATCCCGAAACTCCTTATTTCCACGCCCTCCTTTATGCCCCGGTACATCAAATCTCACAACTCTGTTAGAAAGATGATTTTTTAATGCATCAAAAAGAACAGTCTTATTCTGTCTATCTTTATCAATATTTTTCCCCATTTCTTCAACTCCTTCCATATTTTTTAATTTATTTATAATTTTAAATCCCAAAATTTTTTATTAAACATTTAGACAAGTTACGTTTACATTTTGATTAGTAACTATTTTTTTGTAATTTATATGTTTTTTCTTTTTCTTAAAGCAAAGGGGAACAATCGCCATCCCCTTTTATTTCGCAATATTAGTTATTTCAATTTCTTCAAATTATAATATCTGAAGATTTTGGCGAAAGTGCTACGCACTAATCCCCGCTCGTCTAAGCATTTTTTGAAAACAAAAATTAAACTCACTTCGCTCACTTTCGCAAATAAAAATTGATAAAACTTTACAAAATAAATTTATTATAAAGATTATGGCGAAAGAAACACATAAATGTGTTTAGTAATTTTTATTTCCAAAAAATCACGACATTTCTGATTCAATTATAACAATTATTTTACTTAATTATTTTCATGAATATAATTAAAAAATTTTTTATAAATTTCCGAGATTTTAATTTTTCAGTAAAAGACAACTTGTTTGAGCTTTTCTGTTATATTTGAATTAAATAACGATCTTATGAAATTAAAATAACTTTTGTTAAAAGCGAGTTTTGTCTTTTGCTGTAAAATTGAAATTCGAGAAGCGGGAGTGCAGAGGTATGGCGTTTGATACCTCTACTTTAAAAAAAATTAATATAAATAAAAATAAGAGAAATACTATTATTAATCAAAATACTTTAGAAACCAAAATATAAAAAATATTTTTTTGATATTTAATTTAAGTGTAGAATGATTTTAATAAATATTCATTCCGCTATAAATTTCAATCATTTCCTTCCTTAGCCTATCCGTAATTTCCAGCCTTTTTTTTGGTGCAATTTCATAGACATCCTGATTAAAGAGATAATTTTTCAGCTCTATTTCCTTTATAAGCATTTTTGTATGAAAAATGTTGGACTGGTACACATTTACATCTATCGCATCATAAATTTTCAGCTTTTCAGGATCAATATAGTCCTGAATAGAAGTTATATTGTGATCTGTAAAAAATTTCTTTCCTGAAATATCTCTTGTAAATCCACGTATTCTGTAATCAATCGTAATTATATCCGAATCAAAGCTGTCTATCAAATAGTTCAGCGTATTTAATGGCGAAATTTCCCCACAAGTTGCAATGTCAATGTCCACTCTGAAAGTAGAAATTGAATTATCTGGATGATATTCTGGAAAAGTATGCACTGTTATATGGCTTTTATCCAAATGTGCATGAACTGTATCAGTGTCTTGACTTGTATTTCCCTTTTTCATATTCTCTTTATCTATCCCAATTTCCTCGAAGAACGGCTTTCCTTGATTACAAGATTTATCAATATTCTCAGGACTTATTCTTTCTTCTGCAATCAAAACATTTACAGAGGCTCCTTGTGGCTCGTAATCCTGTTTTGATATATTCAAAACTTGTGCTCCTATCATTTCTGCAACACGAATAAGTATTTTTGTAAGCCTTTCTGAATTATATTGCTCATCAATATATGCAATATAGTCCTTCTGCTCCCTCTCTGTTTCCGCATAGCAAATATCATAAATATTAAAACTTAATGTTTTTGTTAAATTATTGAATCCATATAGCTTAATTTTATAGTTTTCCAACTCATTCCCACTTCCTTTCCTGTTTCTTTCATATTATATTCGAACTTTTTAAAATCGAACTGAATAAAAACTTAAATAAATTTAACGTTTGAATAGAATAGTCACAACTTTTATGTTCGACTTTAAAATATATTCATAGTTTTAAGACTTTATTTATTTTCCCCATATTTTTATTCACTTTTTTGACTTATTTTTTCGCCAAATTATAACATTTATATATAATTTTTACAATTAAAATTACAAAATGAATTTTCAAAAAAATTTAAATTTATTAAAAAATCACAGCTAAATTAATAACTGCGATTGTAAATAAAATATTTTAAACCATCCTATACTTAACTATCCTATTTTCACATCCAAGCACATATATTTCATTATCAATTACACATATTTTCATAATTCTGTCTTTTAAAACTTTTTTCTTTTTCAAAAGATTAAATTTATTATCTGTGATTATCAATTCCCCATTTTCAAATCCAATAAAATATTTGCCTTCAAATTCTTCTATGTAAGTTATTTTTAAGTCTGAAATTTTTATAGAATTGTATAGTTCCTGATCCAAGATATTCCATATTTCTACTTCTCCATCTTCCGTTCCTGCAAAATATTGAAGTCCGACTATTTTTGAATAAGTGTGATTATTTTCAGTTTTTATTTCAAATATTTTTTTTAATTTATTTTCAAAAATGCTTATAGTATTTATCTGCTTGTGATCTTCCCTAAATTTGATTATAACGTTTTCTCCGCTTGTGAAAATTTTATAATTTCCATTTTTTTTATTTTTTATTTTTGTGGAAATTAATTCATTTGTATCTACATCGTATGAAAAAAGATTGCTGTTTTCAATATACACAATTCTGCCGTTTGTTATAAAATTCATAACTTTTATTACATCGCCCATATCAAAGACAAGCTCCACTATTCTCTTTTTATTTCCATCACATTTATATACTTTTCCGTACGGAGTTGAAACAAAAAACATACTTGAAACAAAAAGCTGGTTTTTTTCCTTTATATATTTTATAATTTCACAATTTTTTACTTTCCCGCCACTTTCCTTTTCAAATTTTTTATTTCTATAATATATCAATTTCTGTCCAGTTGTTATAATCCGCTTATTGACAGGTTCTACTCCAAAGTCATTTATTTTCGTCTTATACACAATGTCTTCTTCTAAAATTAATTCCATTTTTCTCCCTGCTTAATACATAATATCTTCTGTGGGATCATATCCACTTCTTTTTAAAATTTCCAATATTTCATTGCCTGCTTCTGAAAAAATTTCATTATTATAGTACATTTTCCAATCTTCATTAGTTGTACTCGTATCTAAAATATATTTAAAAAGCATAAAAGTATCTTTTTTATTTTCATCAAAAATATAAAGTCTATAAGTATAATACTTAGGCATATTTTTTTTATTCTTTTTAGGAATATTATTTGGAATTAATTTCAAAATGTCATTTTCAAAATCACTTATTAAGTTAGAAATATTTTCATAATTTAACTTCCCCTTCATATTATAAACTAAACCAACTTCTAAATTATCTATTCCAACATAATAAGTCATAAAATCGTGTTCTAAATCACAGTAAACTTTTCCTTTTAAATTCGATTTTTTTATTAATTCAATTTCTTTAGTTACAAATATATTTGGTTTTTTTATCCATTTACAAGTATCTGAAAACGATATTCCTGATACCAATAAAAGAAGCAACATTATTAATTTTTTCACTTTTTCCTCCTTTTTAAAACATTTTTTATTAAAATTATTTCAAAACTCTTTTTATATTATGTATTTTAACTTTTTATTAATTTTGTTTTATCAATAAAAGTTTACCATATTTTCCTATTAATTTCAAGATACTACCAGTTTCTTCAAAAGTAACACTGACTTTAAAATTATCTTTTCAAAAACTGAATAATATAAAACTTGAAAAAAAAGAAAACCAAATTAATGATTTTCTAAATTCTTTATTTTTAAATATGTATAATATTCAAAATACTCATTAACAGTGGCACAACTAGTATAAATAAAATTGTACTTGTAGTAACTACATTTGTAGAATACCCAATATCTCCTTTTGTCTCATTTGTTAAAATTGGTAAAGCCGCAAATACTGGAGCTGCTGCCTGAATTACAAAAGTTTTTATTTCCAATGGATCAAGTTTTACAAAACGTCCTGCGATTTTTAAAAGTACAATCATGACAACTGAAGAAAATACAAATCTTCCAAGTAGAGCCAAATTTGTATCCAAATCAAACCTAATACTGTGAAGTCCTGCATCCGCCAAAACGATTCCAATATAAAGTAAAGCAAGTGGTGTTACAACACTTCCAAGATATTTTGTAGTTTCCACAATTGGAGTTATAACTCTTATTCCTGATAACAGTACAGCAAAAGCAATTACAAATGCAATAAGTGGCGGCGATAATAATTTTTTCAAATCAAATCCACCTTTTGCATCTCCGCTATTTTCCATAGGGTCACTTGCCAAAAGCATATAGCCCAAAGTCCAAATTGACACAGTATTTGTAATATAGTACATCAAATAATATTTTGAAGCCGCTTCTCCAAAAAGTGCCATATTTAACGGAAGACCAATAAAAATAGTATTTGCATTAACTACTGCATTATAAAATACTCCACGTCGCCCTTCCCGCATTTTTACCAACTTTATTACAAAAAAAGCCGCGACATATCCGATAATGACAGAAGCAAATGTAAAAATCAGCCGATTCGACACTTCCTTCAAGGCTTCCATATTTAAATATTTTAAAACTGAATAAAATATTGAGCAAGGCAATGCCACATTTGTAATAAGTTTTGATACATTTTCACTAAACGTATGATGAAACCAGTGTCTTTTTTTCAAAATATATCCGATTGAAATCATAACAATTATCGGGAAAATACTTCCCAGTGACTTTAAAAAAATCATTTTCCAACTTTCCTTTCTTTGAAGTTACAATAATTATATTTCAAACTCTGTTAAATAAGTTCGATTTTAAAGTTTTTTTGCATAAAAATTTTTTTACAAATTAAAGCAAGGACTTCTAAAAGTCCCTGCACTTTCCTATTTATTCTCTATAGTTTAAACAATAAATCCGTATATGTAGGAAAATTCCAAAATTCCTCATCAACAATTTTTTCCAAATTATCACAAGGAACTCTCAATGCTTCCAGACCTGTCACTAATTTTTCTTTTGCTAAATCAGTCTGTTTGTCTAATTTTGATTCATTTTTAACTCTATTAATTTCTTTTTCAAGAGATTTTACCTCTTTTCTTAAAGCAGTAATATTTGCCAAAACTTCTTTTAACAGTTCTTCCTGTTCCTTTATAAACGCTTTTCCATATTTTGAATTTTTTTCAATATGGTCAGCCAGTAAATTTGCAAATTTTATTCCAGATGGTAAAATATTTTTGTTGGCAATATTAATCAGAGTTCTTGATTCTATGCTTAATTGTGTTACATATCTTTCGGCATAGGCATTGTATCTTGCGATTGATTCTTGCTCAGACAGCATTCCAATTTCCTGTGTCAATTCAAGCACATCTTTATCTATCATTTTTCTAAGTGCCGTATTTGAAGCTTCTTCGCTTGCAAGTCCTCTTTTTCTAGCTTCTTTCACCCATTCATCACTATATCCATTTCCATTGAAAATGATTCTGTGGTGCTTTTTATATGAATTTGCAATAATTTCATTTATTACTTTTGGTAAAGATTTTTCAGTCGCTTTTTCCAGTTTATCTGCATATTCAGACAAAACTTTCCCTACCATCGCATTTATAACTGCCGCAGTAGTTGCAGGCGTAGAACTTGAACCTGGCATTCTAAATTCAAATTTATTTCCAGTAAACGCAAATGGAGAAGTTCTATTTCTATCGCCAGCATCCATATTAAACGTTGGCAATACATCAACTGATAAATTTACTTTTGATGATTCAGAAACTGGAGCATCTTTTTTATATGCAATATTGTTAAAAATTGTTGTCAACTCATCTCCTAAAAAAATTGAGATAATTGTTGGCGGAGCTTCATGTCCTCCTAGTCTATGGTCATTTGTAGCAGTTGCTGTCGCATATCTCAACATTGGATAATATCTGTCAACTGCTTCAATTACCGCAGCTACAAAAATTAGGAATTGAGTATTTGTTTTTGGGTCTTTTCCAGGACTGAACAAGTTTTTGCCCTCATCTGTTGCCAATGACCAGTTATTATGTTTTCCTGAACCATTTACTCCAGCAAACGGCTTTTCGTGAAGCAATGCCACTAAATCGTGTCTTAATGCTGTTTTTTCAATAGTTTCCATTATTATCTGATTTTGGTCTGAAGCTAAGTTTGCTACAGAAAATAAAGGTGCGACTTCAAACTGATTTGGTGCGACTTCGTTGTGTCTAGTTTTCGACGGAATACCTAGTTTCCACAATTCAACGTCAACATCACTCATAAAGTTAATTACTTTTTCCTTAATTTTTCCAAAATAATGGTCGCTCAGTTCCTGTCCCTTTGGTGCAGACGCTCCAAATAACGTTCTTCCTGTAAGCAACAAGTCGTCCCTTGCTTCAAACATATCTTTTTTTACAAGAAAATATTCCTGCTCTACTCCCAAAGTGTTAAATACATGCTCCGAGGTTTTATTTCCTAAAACTCTCAAAACTCTTAGTGATTGCTCACTTATATATTTCATTGTTCTTAATAAAGGTACTTTTTTGTCCAACGCTTCACCGGTAAATGAAATAAAGGCTGTAGGAATATACAATGTAACTCCGTTTTTATTTTCTCTTATAAACGGATATGAACTTGTATCCCAGATTGTGTATCCTCTTGCTTCAAATGTGCTACGTAATCCTCCATTTGGAAACGATGAAGCATCTGATTCACCTTTTATCAAATTTTTTCCAGAAAATTTATAAATAAGTTCTTCACTTTCTGTTGGTTCTAAGAATGAGTCGTGTTTTTCTGCCGTCAAGTCTGTCAATGGCTGGAACCAGTGGCAATAGTGAGTTGCTCCTCTTTTTGTCGCCCAATCTTTTATAGCGTTCGCAATAACTTCGGCAGCTCCCTTTGATAATTCCGTTTTACCTAGCTGTGATGCCTTAAATTCCTTAAAAACGTCCTTGGAAACTCTTTTTTTCAAGTTACTGTCTCTAAAGACATTCTCTCCAAAACTTTTCATAGCGTTTTCCATAAATTTTTACCTCTTTCTTAATTATCATTTATCATTGAATTGGCTATTATTTCACCAAATTCACTTTAATATAATTTATTATACAATGTGTAAAAATATAAGTCAAACAAAATTTTTCAATATTGTTTTAACATTAAATTATGCTATTTTATTTAAATTCACTTCGTCAACTGACTTTTATGAATATATCCAGCCGTACCACCTTCATAACTGACCAAATACCAATTTCCTTCTTTACTTATAAATTTTACACTTACACCATTAGGCAATTTTTTCACGATTTTTGAATCTTTACCAGGTGTTTCTCTCACATTAACTGACGTTTTATTCGTTGACCTCGTTACAAATAATGCATCTTTTAACGACTGTGGATTTTCAGTATCACTTTGATTATTATTTCGTATTTGTAATTTTTGTGGCTGCACTGATTTTATAGAAGCCATACTTTGCATATTTTGAATCTCCTGCTCCCTTCTCATACGCTCCTGCTGTTCTCTTCTTAATTTTATTGTTTTATGCTGTGTAGCCACAACATGAGAATATCCAACAGTCAATAAAATTAGCACAGCTATTATTCCAAATATAATTTTTACCACTATATTGTGATTTTTTTTTCTCATTTCAAATATCTCCTTTAATTTAATCCTATAAAATTTTTTTTAATCTAATACTATTTCCCGTTTAAATAGCGAACGTTTAATAAATTTTGAATTACATACTATATTTAGTAAAGAATTAAAACTTTTTGTCCTTAATATAGTTTCTATTTTATAATGAAATTTAGTATTAGATTATTTTATTTTATCCTTTGTTAAAAAAGTTTGTAATAAATTCGTTATTTAAATGGGGTTTAGTATAAATTAATTATATTAATTCTTAAAAAATTTATCTTTCCTTCCAAAAACTAATACTAGTATATCACATTTCCAGTTTTTATGAACAAAAAATTTACATTTTTTAACAAAAATATTCAATTTTTCCAAACAAAAAACCTGCTCCTTTAGTTAGAACAGGTTTTATAGATGCATTTGTCATTTTTTATCTTTAAAATTTAAATTAATTATTTTTATTCACCGCTATCATCATCATCTTGTTTAGCAGGTTTACTTTGGTTTCTTTGTAATTGGCTTTTATGAATATATCCTTTGTTTCCTTTAGAATCTTGAACTCTGTACCAATCTCCATTTTTTCCTGTTACTCTTACTTTTTCGTTATCATCTAACTCATTTACTATAGCTGATTTTGAATTTGGATCTTTTCTTACATTTACTAGATCTAAATCTGTTGATTTTGTTATAAGTGTTCTTTCTTTAGTTGGTACTGTTTGATTAGTTTGGTTAGTATTTTTGCTGCTCTTATTTGTATTTGTTCTGCTTACAGTTCTTTGCGGTGCTGGATTGGCAGCTTGTTGTTGCACCACTTGTCCTTGTTGTTGTTGCTGTTGTAATGCCGCTTGCTGTTGTGGATCTGTTACTACTGTTCCATCTGGCTGTAATTGTTGTGGTGGTGTCTGAACATTAGCTATATTTTGAATTTCTGCTTGTTCTTTTTTCTCTTTCTCCAATTTTGCTATTTTATTTTTGGCTCTAAAAATAAAAAATATTCCTGTACCAAATAAAATTAATGCAAGTACTCCGATTACTGCTCCTAATATAACCTTTACTATTGCATCATTATTCTGTCTAGCCATTTTAATTCCTCCTTTATATTTTTAAACTTTTTTCTAAAAATGACAAATTAATTATAATAATGTCTTATTATTACCTAAAATTTTAATAAACAATTTTATTTCTAAAAATTATCGTTTCAATCCACTTTTAGGAACATAACCTGTCCCACCGTCATATTTAACATAGTACCAGTCTCCTTTTCTTCCCAAATATTCTACAGGTTCTCCGTTTGATAAGTCAGCTATGAGTTCTGATCCTTCTTTTGGTTCTAGTCTTACGCTGACTATTCCATCTTCATCTCCACTTCCATCTATATAAAATATTACAGGCTCTGATGACTGAGAATTTTTTTCTGTATTTTGAGTTTTTTTAGGTTCTTTTTTTACTGGCTGTGATTGCTGCTGTTGAACTGGTTGTGGCTGTAATTGGGGTACTGTTTGAACCGAAGCCATATTTTGTGCTTCTAGTTGTCTTTTTATTACTTCCTGCTGTTCCTTTTCCAATTTTGCTATTTTAGTCTGCATACTAACAATATAAATTATCGCAATTGCAAATAAAACTAGCGAAAAAAATCCAATTACTGCTGCTAATACAATTTTTACTACATTATTATTGCTGTTATTAATATTATTTTGTTCCATCATTCAAAATTCTCCTTTCTACTTAATTACAATTTCAACACTTCCTATTCTATTCAAGAATTAATAATTTATTTCAACAAACTTCTAACTATAGTTAATTTTTTCACTATTCAATTTATACATTTTAAACTATGTTAATAGAAGTCTAATATATTATACCACATTTTTAGTATTAGCCAAATAAAATGTTAAATTTTTCATTCTTTATTAAATATAAAGTATTTTAGAAATTTTCTTACTCACAAAAAAGTATGCTATTCTCATTAGATAAAATAAGTCTTAAAATATGAATTGTAGAAAAAGAGAGAGTGAATAAAAATAAAAACTTTGACAAAAGGAAACGAACTGAAAACAATAATTTATTTTTCCTTATCAGTTTTAATATAAAATTTATTTCAGCAAATTTACAATATTCCAAACACAATTATTGCAGTAATTTTAAATAGTATCTTAGATATATTTTTTGTGGCAATACTGAATTAGGATTTATCATTATTCAAATTCTAGTAAGCAATTTTAGGTACACTTCAATGACTAAAAATCTATAATCTTTATTTGTAATATCCTAAAAAATATGTTAAAATATTAATAGAAATAAAATTACTAAAGGAGTGATTATTATGAAAAAAGTACTAACTTTTCTTTTACTAACAATGTCAATTCAACTATTTTCCGCCAATTACAAAGTTGTTCTTAAAAAAGGGGTTACTTTATCACAACAGGAAATCAATAAGAATAACAAGGAAATAGAAATTGCCGCTAAAAGGGACTTTGATTTAATTATGAATGCTACTATGCAAGGAGCAAATTCTATGGTTTCCGAAATGATGAATGGGCAGATGCCGTTAAGTTCATCTGATAAAAAATTTGAAAAAAAGATGAAATCATTTTACAACGATTTATTTAATATTATGATGAAAAAAAGTAAGACTAATATTGAAAAAATAAGATATGTTAAAAATGATGTTGCAGAAATAACTTTAGAATTTAAAATTCCTAATACAACAGAAAATTTCCAAAAATACACAGAATCAATGATTACTGAGCTTCTTTCTAATAAAAATTTAGATAAGATGTCAGAAAATGAGTTTATGGAAAAATTTATGACAAAAATGTTTAATGATATGAAAAAAATGTACGAAAATACAAACAGCTATATGTCTGTAAAAGGATCAATTTATCTGGAAAAAGACAACGGAAAATGGGCAGTTGCAGAATTGGATGAAAAATTAAGAAATTACAAAGAAATGTATAAAATTACAAAAGAATAATTTAAAAGGGCTTCCATTTTTAGGTAGCCCTGTATTTTTTATAATACTTTTAAGAAATTTTGAGTTCTTTCGTGCTGTGGATTCAAAAATACGTCATTTGGACTTCCTTGCTCCACAATTTCTCCATCAGCCATAAAAATTACCCTGTCGCACACTTCCCTTGCAAATCCCATTTCATGCGTTACAACAACCATTGTCATTCCGTCTTTTGCCAGCGATTTCATTACTTGCAGCACTTCTCCTACCATTTCAGGATCTAGAGCTGAAGTTGGCTCGTCAAATAATATTGCTTCAGGATTCATTGCCAATGCTCTTGCTATTGCAACTCTTTGTTTTTGCCCTCCAGACAAACTGGATGGATAAAAATCCGCCTTTTCTTCAAGCCCTACTTTTTTTAGAAGTTCTTTAGCTTTGACTTTAGCTTCTTCTTTGCTCATTTTTTTTAATGTAACTGGGGCTAAAATAATATTTTCCAAAACTGTTAAATGTGGAAATAAATTAAACGACTGGAAAACCATTCCTATTTTTTCTCTCAATTTATCAATATTCAAATTTTTATCAGCCATATCCTCATTATCTACCAAAATATGTCCTCCGTCAAATTCCTCAAGTCCATTTATACATCTTAAAAATGTACTTTTTCCTGATCCAGAAGGCCCAATTACACTTATAACTTCCCCTTTTTCTATTGCTACACTTATATCTTTCAAAACAACGTTATTTCCAAATTGTTTTTTTAAATTTTTTACTTTTATCATACTTTTAGCTTCCCTTCTATTTTCTTGAATAAAGTTGACAGAATTTTGATTACAAGATAATAAATTAATGCGATAATTAACATTGTTTCAAAAGTCTTATAATTAGTTTTGAATGCAATTTGCCCTTTCCCCATCAAATCAGCAACTCCTATTACCATCAGTAATGATGTGTCTTTTAACGACGTAATGAATTGATTTAAAATTGCGGGTATCATATTTTTTATCGCCTGTGGTAAAATGACTTTTCTCATTGCTTTTCCAAAAGATAATCCCAAACTTCTGGCAGCTTCCATTTGCCCTGTGTCAATTGCCTGTATTCCTCCTCTAAAAATTTCAGCCAGAAATGCACCAGCATTCAAGCTTATTATAATAACTCCAGCAATTTCAGGCGACATCTGCTGTCCGTTTAGGAAAGCCTTATTTATAATCGGAACAACTCCAAAATAAAAGAATATCGCTTGCACTAATAACGGCGTTCCTCTTATAAGGTCAATATATTCCTTCCCAATCCACTGCAAAGTTTTAATCAGATAAAAATTAAAATTCTTCTTTTTCGTAGGCACAAAATTTATATATCCTACACCAATACCAATCAGCACGGCAAAAAATAACGATATTGCCGCTATCAAAAGTGTCGTGCCTAATCCAATTAAAAATTCTATTTTATATTCTGATAATATTTCAACATAAGTTTTTAAATAATTCAGCATATTTTTCCCTTTCTAAAACTCAAAAATTTAACTTAAAAAAGCAAATCAGTCCTAGAATTTTATATTTACGCTATGATGTAAAAGAACCTTTTGCTTTTTTATTTTTATTATTTTGTATATTTATCCACTATTTTTTGATATTCTCCATTTTCTTTTAATGTTTTCAATCCTTTGTTGAATTTTTCCAATAATTCCTTATTTTCTCCTTTTTTAACCATGAATCCGTATTCATTGTTTGTCAATTTTTCTGTTCCTATTTTAACATTTAAGTTTGGATTTACTTTTATTGTATAGGCAATTACTGGATAATCTTCAAATGCCGCATCTGCCTGATTATTTTCTACTGCCTTTAATGTAGAAGCTGAATCTTCAAATACTCTTATAGTAGCTTTCCCTTTTAAATTATCTTCTGCGAATTTTGCTCCAGCTGTACCATTTTTTACAACTAGTCTTTTTCCTTCCAAATCTTTTACAGTTTTAATAGTACTGTTACCCTTGTTAACTAAGGCAACTAGCCCTGATTCATAATATGGATCAGAAAAATCTACAGATTTCTTTCTTTCTTCAGTAATGCTCGCTCCTGCAATTACTCCATCAAGCTGTCCTGACTGTAACGCTGGAATCAATCCCCCAAAATCCATTGGCTTAAATTCCACTTCAAATCCTTCTAGTTTCCCAATCGCTTGCAACAATTCTATATCAATTCCAGTATATTTGCTATCCTTTTTATATTCAAATGGCGGAAAACTTGTGTCTATTCCAATTGTATATTTTTTCTTGCCATCTGCCGATTTACTTCCACATGCCATTGTTAACATAAATACTGTCACTAACATAATCATTTTTAACATTTTAGATTTCATAAAAATTATCCTCCAAATTTTAGATTTTATTTCTTAAATTGCTTTTTTGCATTTAAGAATATTCGTTATAAAAAAAGTCTAGCACAAAAAAAAATTATTGTCAAAATTTTTAAATTTTTCATATTTTTCCATTTTTTTACTAAATTTTTCACAAATTTTAGAAAAAAAATCTTGTTTTTCCCTTAATTTTAATTGCTATTCGCCATATAAATTACTTTTTTTCACTAATAACTCAAATTATAATTTACACATAATAAAAAAAGAGCCATCATTTTTTGGATAACTCTTAATTTTTTAAAATTCTAATACATTATTTTGGGCGGAATATATTGTACTACTTTTGAATTTTTAGATTTTATTTGTTGTTTTATACCATTAAACATTGACTCATTAATTTTAGTTATATCTTGTTCAGAAATACTATTTATAATTTTCTCAGCTTTATTAAATTTACCTAAACGTCTGTTAGCTTCTGCTTTTATTAATAAAGCATCCCCTCTTTCTTCTCTTCGCTGCTTTAAAGTTGCATAATCTTTACTCTTTTGTGATTTTTTTATTTCATTGTCTAAATTGGCAATTACCTTATCAATATAATTTATGGATTTTGTAAGTTCATTATTTGTTGAAAGACTTTGTTCATTGTAGACGTATCCTAAAAAATTTTCAGGTTCATCCATATAAAATAAGCTCACAGCTTTATAATATTTTTTATCTAGTTTAGCAAATAAACGGTCTATTTTTGTTTTTTCACCTAATTCACGATATAATTTAGCTTGTTGTAATAATTGCTCTTCAGTTATTTCTTTCTTGTCTTCAGCTATTTCTCTTTGTAAAAATTTAAGTGCCTTATTTACAATCATCCGTTTATCATTTTTATCTTGAATTTTGTTTTTGAAACGTTCAAAACCATTGCTTAACTCAATACCTGTCAAATCATAATAAAAATTTGCCGCCTTTTGTAAATCTTTTGATGAAACACTCTCCAGTATTTTATTCATTTTCTCATATTCTTTATTTTCAGCATACAAATTTAATAATTTCCAAGGTATTTCTTCCTTTTTAGCTTCAAATGATTTTTCCAAATAATTTATTCCCTTTTGCAATGCTTCTTTTGTTATCGCCTGATTTTCTGAATGGTCAAAATAATACGAATTATAATAAGCTTCTCCAATTTCCTTATCCGAAAATTCTTTTGTTAATTCATAAAATCTTCCTAAATAATAATATTTTCCCGCCTCTTTGGAAATTTCACGATAATCTTTTCCATTAATAATTTTTTCGTATTTTTTTAATTCTGCATTGGTAAATTTTTCCTTAAACATTACAAATTTATTTCCAGGACATTGTGGTATATGAAAATCTACAAATTTTTCTCCACCAATAGGACAAACATACGGTGTTCTTATCGCAGGGGTTCCAAAAATATTTAAATTTCCAATAATAATTCCTCCCAAAATTATTACTCCAACTTTTAACTTCATTTTTCCACACTCCTTTTAAAAATATAGTCAAATCTCTTTAATACTATAAAAACTAATAATATCTTACCTATAATTAATTATAACATCAAAACCTTTAATTAAACTTAAAATAAGCCAACAAAAAATAATAAACCTGCTCTTTTCTTAACTTTAAGATTAAAAGCAGGTTTACCAAATATATACTTAATTTTTAGACTCTCAATTTAATTATTTAGGCGATACCAAAATCTTAACTTGGCTCTTTTCTTTAACTAATGCCTCAAATCCTTCATTTACAATATCTTCCAATTTAATTCTTTTTGTTACTAATAAATCTTTTGAAAAATATCCTTGTTTCATCAGTTCCAATGTTTTAGGGAATACATCACGGTATGCGATAACTCCTTTTATTGTTCTTTCTTGAATTACCACTTCGTTAGGCTGAATCGGTGCTTCTGTTTCCCAGATACTTACAACCATTAATTCTCCATCTTTTTCAGCGGCTTCCAAAGATTGCTGCAATACAGCAGGAACTCCTGTCACTTCATAAGACACATTTACTCCGCCATTTGTTTTCTCTTTTATAAATTCAACTGAATTTACTTTTGTTGGATCTACAATTATTGCTCCTAATTTTTTAGCGATTTCCTGTCTTTCAGGCGAAACTTCCACAGCATAAATTTCTGTTGCTCCAGATGCTCTCAATGCGTCAATGATAAGAAGCCCGATTGGTCCACAGCCGAAGACTGCGGCTGTATCTCCTGTATTGAATTTGCTTTGTCTAACTGCGTAAACTGCCACTGCTGCTGGTTCTGTCAATGCTCCTTGCTCAAAGTCAATTTCATCAGGTAATTTATGAGCCTGATCTTCATTTACAACTACAAATTCAGAGAATCCTCCACCTCCACCAGCAAGTCCGATAAAGTTCAAGTTAGGATCTAGATTATATTTTCCAACTAATCCATTTTTTGCCAAAATCGGCTCAACTGTAACTCTATCCCCAACTTTAAATTTAGTAATTCCATTTCCAATTTCTATAACTTCTCCACAAAATTCGTGTCCCATTGTGATAGGCGCTTTTTCATTAGTATAAGGATGTGGAGTATCTGCTGGAATAAAAATAGGACCTCCTAAATATTCATGCAAATCACTTCCACAAATTCCAGCATATTTTACTGCGATTTTAATTTGATTTTCTCTTGTAATTTCTGGAATTTCTACTTCTTCAACTCTTACATCTTTTCTGTTATGCCATCTTGCAGCCTTCATTGTTCCCATTTTTGCTTTCCTCCCAAATTGTTGTTAATTATATCATTTAAATTTAAAATTTCTGTTTCTATACTTTATTAGTATACCCCAATTTTTTTTAAAATCAATACTAATTTCTGAATTTATTTTTTATTTTAAATATTTTTTATATCAATATAGTAAAACGTCTTTAAAACCGAACTCAAAATCTATGACTATTTTACTCAAACCCTAAATTTATATAATTTTTAGTAGTTCAATTTTAAATGGGTTCGAGTATATAATAAAAATTGTCAAAAAAATAAGGCAAGTTAATTTATGCCTTATAAAAATATTTTTTTATTGCTTGACTATTCTTCAAAGAAATCTCCAATTTTTCTATATTTCTCATATCTTCTTCTTAATAATTCTCGAAGTGAATACTTATCTATCCGTTTAAATTCCTTTACAACTGCTTCTTTCAAATTCTGCGCTGTTTCTTCAAAATTTCGATGAGCTCCACCCAAAGGTTCTTTTATAATTTCATCTATTACTCCTAGACTTTTTAAACTGATTGCATCCATTTTCAGACTTTTTGCCGCTTCCGCTGCTTTTGTTGAATCATTAAAAAGAATCGAAGCGCAGCCTTCTGGAGAAATAACAGAATATACACTATTTTCAAGCATTAAAATAGAATCTGCCACACCAATTCCTAATGCTCCTCCACTTCCACCTTCTCCAATTACTACTGATACAATTGGCACTCGAAATCCAAACATTTCTGCCAAATTTTTAGCAATAGCTTCTCCTTGCCCTTTTTCCTCAGCTTCAATTCCAGGATATGCTCCAGCTGTGTCAATTAACGTTAAAATTGGTAATTTAAAACGTTCTGCCATTCTCATCAGTCTTAGAGCCTTTCTATAACCTTCTGGACTTGCCATACCAAAATTCCTGAAAATATTCGAATCTATATCTCTTCCCTTCTGCTGTCCGATAATCATTATTTTATATCCATCAATTGAGGCTAATCCACCTACAATAGCATGATCGTCTTTTGATAGCCTATCTCCGTGAAGCTCTACAAAATCTTGAGTCAATTCATTTATATAATCCAATGTATATGGTCTTTTAGGATCTCTTGAAATCTGAATTCTATTCCATGCATCCAGTTCATTTTCTTCAAAATCTTTATATTTACTTTCCAATTTTTTTTCCAGTTCTACTATTTGAGCAGAAAAATCAATATTTTTTTCATCTGAAAATGACTTTAATTCCGATATTGCCTCTTCTAGTTCCTTAATTTCATCTTTTATACTCATATTCCTATCCTTTCATTTGAGAAATTTTTAAATTTACACCAATTTTTCTAATACTCTATAAATTGTTGTTTTCAAATCTTTTCTTTCTGAAATTATGTCAACCATTCCGTGTTCCAATAAAAATTCAGCTCTTTGGAAACCTTTTGGCAATTTTTGATTTACAGTTTGTTCTATAACTCTTGGCCCTGCAAAGGCAATTAAAGCATTCGGCTCTGTTATTATTACATCTCCAAGCATTGCAAAAGAAGCTGTTACTCCACCTGTAGTCGGATCAACAGGAACTGAAATAAAAGGAATTCCCGCTTCATTTAATTTTTTTACTGCACCTGAAGTTTTTGCCATTTGCATAAGTGACAAAATTCCTTCCTGCATTCTGGCACCACCAGAACTTGAAACAATTACAACTGGTATTTTTTCTTTAAGCCCTAATTCAAGAGCTCTAGTAATTCTTTCACCAACAACAGAACCCATACTTCCACCCATAAAATTAAATTCCATTGCCGCAATACTTACTTTTATTCCATTAATTGTTCCTATCCCACTAATTACTCCGTCTAACATTCTACTTTTTTCACGTGCAATTTCTAATTTTTCTTCATATTCAGGAAAAGATAACACATTTTTAGAATTAAGCGTCATATCTTCTTCAAAAAATGTTCCTTCATCAATTAATAATTCAATTCTTTCAAATGCTGTTAATCTAAAATAATTCCCACATTTTGGACAAACATTCAAATTATTTTTTAAATCTTCATTATAGATAATCTCATTACACTGATTACATTTTTTCCACTTGTTATCATCCACAATGTCAACTGTCAACTTTGACTTAGATGTAAGTGTTGCATATTTATTTTTTGATCTTTTACTTGAAAATAATCCCATTCTCTTCACCTCTTGTTTAAAATTAAATAACAGATGTTATAATACTCTATATAATACCTTATCTATATTAGAAATAACTTTGATAAATATGTATTTTTAAAGAAACACTTTATTTAAAATTGAAAATTTATAATTATCAAACGAAAGGAAATAACAGCAAAGGAAAAATTTATTACTTCCATCCTGTATCCCATACTTTTTATCGCCCACAATTGGAATTTTTTGATGTGCTAACTGTGCTCTTATTTGATGTTTTCTTCCTGTAACCAAATCAACATCCAAAAGAAAAACATTTTTATTATTTTTTTCTAGTAAATCTAATATTTTTTTTGTATTTTTTAACTCGCTAATCAAAATTTTTTTAAAATTTGTAATACTTTTTTTTGAATCTTTTGAAATAGGATTTTCTGAAACAATAACTTTATTTTCTGTTGTTGTTAAATAATTTTCAATTTTAAAAATTTTAGATTCAATATTATTTTTTATATTATGCACAATTGCAAAATATTTTTTTTGTATTTCATTATCTCGAATTTTTTGAGAAATATATCTTAAAAATTTTAAATTCTTGCAGCCAATTACAAGTCCTGATGTTTCAAAATCAAGTCTATTAGCAAAATTAATATTTTCATTTTTAAAAATTTCCTTAAAAACTTCGGCAAGTCCATATTTATGCCCTGTTCCCTTATGCATCGGAATTTTTTCACTTTTATTGACAATAAAAAAATCTTCATTTTCAAAAATTATCATTTTTTTATATTTTTCCAAATCACTTTTCTGTATTTGAATTTTTTTCAGATTATTTTTTTCAAAACTTTTTTTATTATCAAAGTTTTCTGAAAATAAATTTTTTATAACAATTGTATCATTTAATGCAAGTCTATAATTTTCCTTTGACTTTTTTCCATTAACCTTAACATCTCCAGCTCTTATTGCTCCAAAAATTCTACTTAACGGCTCATCCTTAAAATTTTTTCTCAAATACCTGTCAAGACGCATTCCTTCCATTTCCGAATCTACAACAACTTCTTTACTTTTCAAAAATTTTCTCCTATTCAACTTACTTTTACTTATTATGAACTTTTACACTTTCCACTATTCCTATCATTATAAATGAAGCCAAAAATGAACTTCCTCCATAACTCATAAACAATAACGGTTTTCCTGTAACAGGTACAAGTCCGATTGTCATTCCCACATTTACAATTACGTGCATAAAAATTACTGCTGCCATACCATAGAGTATGAGTCGCCCAAAATCATCTTGTATAATCCGCGATATCCTCATTATTTCATAAATCAGCCCAAAATATAGAAGTAAGACTAGTGAAGAGCCTAAAAATCCTAATTCTTCAGACAATACTGAAAAAATAAAGTCTGTTTGTGCTTCTGGCAAAAATTCCAATCTGCTTTGGCTTCCTTGTAAAACCCCCTTTCCTAATGCTCCTCCCGCACCAACGGAAATTTTTGATTGAATTACGTGCCACCCGCTTCCTTTTCTATCTGTTTCAGGATGTAAAAATGTCTCCACACGTGTTCTCTGGTAGCTACTTAAAACAAATCTGTAAACAGGATAAACTGACAACAATACAACAAGTCCAATTATCCAGATTGGTTTCATATCAGCTCCATATAGAAATATCATAAATAAGAATGCTGAAACCGTTATTAATGTTGTTCCTAGGTCAGGCTGTATCAAAACTAATAAAATAAGTGGCATCGTTGGTAAAATTGAGCCAATAATGTCTTGCAGATTGTTAATACCGTCTTTATACTTTGTTACAATCCAATAAGCGATTATTATAATAATTCCCACTTTTACAAATTCTGAAGGCTGCAATTGAAATGGTCCCAAGGAAATCCAACGCTGTGCTCCCAGAGTCTTTTTTCCTGCAAAACGCACAATCAATAACAAAGTAACACCTATACCATAAATATGCCAAACATATCTTTTCAGATTTCTATAATCCATATATGACAACAACAAAACTAATATAGAACCTACTGCAATCCACAGAATATTCTTTATAACCATTCCACTTTGTCTTGTTGCACTATATACGAAAACTGTACTGATTGTTACAAGTGCATAGACTATTAATAAAATCATCTTGTCCATCCGAAAAATATTATTTTTTATTTCTTCTATCATTAATTTTTGGTTTCGAAACATTTCCTTCTCCTAATTTTAATTTTTTATTTCCCCTCAATTAACTTCATTAACCTTTACTGCTTTATTTTTTCTATACGTTAATATTCCCCAAAACTGTAATATTTTCTTCCAGATATTTCATTCTTGCAAAATTATTCACATCTTCAAGTCTTACTGTATTTACTTCATTTTTCAATTTCTCTGTATCTAGAATTTCATTTTTTCTAATATAATAATTTCCTAAAATTCCCATTCTTGAACGTGGATTTTCCATAGCAAATGAAATTCTACTTATATATTTATTTTTTGATTTTTGAAGCTCCTCTTCCGTCACTCCATTCTCACGTAATTTCTTAAATTCTAAAAGTGTAATTTCTATAGCTTTTTCATAACTTTCCAAATTAGTTCCAATATATGTTGAAGTTAAACCTCCAGAAAGATAATACTGGTTATATGTATAAACAGAATAGGCTAGTCCATTTTTCTCACGAATTTCCTGAAAAAGTCTAGAACTCATTGAACCTCCTATAATATTTGACAAAATATCTGTATATACTTTTTTTTCACTGTTATAATCTTCACTTTTATGAGAAATGCAGATATTTACCTGATTTATATCTTTTGAAACTGTTCTTTTCCCTGCATTAAATGAAAAATCAATTTTTTCACGTCTATCAACTTTTGTATCAGCCAGTTTTCCAAAATACTCATTTATTTTCTGAATAATTTCATCTTTATCAAAATTTCCTGAAACTACAACTAGAATATTATCCTTTGTATATCTTTCCCTATAATATTTTCTAATCTCTTCTGCTGTAAATCCTTTTACACTTTCTTCTGTCCCAATAATCGGCTTTCCATATTGTCCATTTATACAATCTGCATAATTTGTTTCAAATACAAGGTCATCTGGCGAATCCTTATACATCTTGATTTCTTCCACAATTACATCTTTTTCCTTTTCCAGTTCTTTTTCATCAATTGTAGAATTTGTAACAATATCAAACAAAATATCCACAGATTTTCCTAAAAATTGTGTCAAAGCGTTTATATAAAAAACTGTTTCTTCCTTTGTTGTATGTGCATTCACATTTGCTCCAAGATAGTCAATCTCTTCTGAAATTTCAAAATAGCTTCTTGTTGGTGTCCCTTTAAAAATCATATGTTCCAGCACGTGTGAAATTCCTTCTTCCGTATCACTTTCATCTCGTGAACCTGTTTTTACAAATACTCCGACCGAACAAGTGGAAATACTTTCTAATTTGTCAAAAATAACTTCTATTCCCGTATCCGTTTTTATTTTTTCTATCATTCTAATCCTTTCTCTTCTAAAATAATTTTAATATTCTGCATCTTTAAACAATTTTATTCCAACAACAAGGAATATTATTAATGGAACAAAACAGGCAACATAAATTGGAACTGTTCCAGAAACTGCCATTGAACGTAAAATTGTGCTGACTCCATAATACGCATAACCAATTATTACAGACAATCCAATATTTACAGCAGCTCCTCCTCTAACATATCTACTCCCTAGTGAAAGCCCTATTAAAGACATTACAAGCGAAGATAATGCAAAAGATATTCTATAATAAAATTCTATTCTTAAATTTAACGAATCTGCTCCAACTCTTGTAAAATAAACTGTTTTTTCACGTAATTCTGGCATTGTCAAATTTTTAGCTTTTACCGCACTTGCGAGTACATCTTCCATCGAAGCCACAAATTTAAATTTTTTTGTATCAAACGGTTTTGTTACATTTGTTTTGCTGTCATATTCCTTTAAATCTTTAAAAGTCCATTCATTAGTTTTAGGATTAATTTTAGCAAAAGAAGCTGTATACATTTTTCTTATTACTTTAAATCCATTTTCAAATTTTAGAATTGTAACATAGTTCATTGTTCCGTTATTTTTATTTGCATGCCCACTAAAGAGAACTGTTCTTTTATCAATTTTCACGAATACAAAATCCTTTTCTGATCTGACAGGCTCTTTATTGTCAATTTTCAATGTCTTCAAATCTTCCTTTTTTGTATTTGCTCTCCCAAGATAATCATAATTTAACCAAAACACTCCCAAACTTACTAAAGCTGAAAATAAAATGGGAAATAATGCAACTCTTGCAAAACTTATCCCGCTTGTCTTCATTGCGGCAACTTCCAGCTGTTTTGCCATTTTACTTATACATAGGAGACTTCCTAACAATACTCCAAGAGGAGCTGTGTTTGTTACAATTTCAGGTATCCCGTATCTTAAATATTTTAAAGCTTCAGAGCCTTTCAGTTTTCCATCCATAAGCCAACCTGTCAATGTAATACTTTCGGCTAGCAAAAATATTAGAAAGAACATCATCATACCTAAAATAAAACTTTTTACATAATTTACAATTATATATTTATCTAATTTATTCATGCTCCTCCTTTCGCTAATTTCCTTTATATTTTTTTATTGAAAAAAATATGCACAATATAAATAAAACAAAATTAGGAACCCACATTGCAATACTAGCTGGTACATCATTTTTTAAAACCATAATTTTAGCATAGCTTGCCATTCCTATATATCCAAATATAACTATTAAACTTATTCCAAAACTTATTCCTCTTCCACTTCTTCTATGCCCCACAGAAAGTAAAACTCCTAGCCAGCATAAAAAAGTACTTGCAAGAGGTCCTATAATTCTTTGGTAAATTTCTACTTGTGCTTTTAATGCTGCTTCCTTTTCTTCAGGATTTTTTATATTTGCTTTATAAAATTTTTCCAGCTCCTTTAAATTCATTTCCTTACGACTCTTCTTCAACTCTTGTTTCTTTTCCCTAAAAAAAGTGGAAATCGGTATCTCCTGCTCCTGATATTCAGCTGATACTTGACTGCTTCCAGTTTTATCAAAGGCGTATCCCTTTACCTTCTTTAATCTTATAATTCCTGGATCAAACTTTGCATCTTCAGCTAGAAATACTATTGGATACGGATTATCTCCACGTTTATTTATAATTAGGAAATTTTTAGCTGTAGCCTTATCGTTACTCACTTCGTCTATATAAAATCCAAAGCCTTTTTCTTCATTTGACAAAAAGACTTTTTCTTCTGTAAGTGAACTTGGTCTTGAAGCTAAAATCTGCTTTGTCTGAGCATTAATATTTTTTAATGCACGTGGATTTACATAAAGCTCAAGCCCTAATCCAATAAGAGTAAGTATCACTCCAAAAATAAATGCAGGTCTGATTATTCTAAAAAGCCCGACTCCAGAACCTTCCATTGCAACAATTTCATTTGTTTCAGAAAGTCCACCATAAACAAGCATCACTCCAAGAAATGCTCCCATCGGTATCGTCTGCACTAAAACTCCCGGCATTGCATAAAATAAATAGTCAATTATTGATATAAATGGCAAATCACTCGCAAATAATCTTTCCATAACTTCCATTACAACATTTAACATCATAATAAATGTAAATATGCTAATTCCAAATACCGATGGCAGAATAAGTGAATTGTAGATATATTTGTCAATTATTTTCATTTTTATCAGTTTTCCTTTTTTAATTATAATTTTTGATAAGCAATACCATTTTAAAACTAAACTCAAAAGTTTGAAAACCTCTATTTTAAAGATATTCAATTTTTCAGTTCAATTTTAAAAAGGTTTGAATATTATTCTAAAATGTTATTTTTAAATGTTCTAATCTGCAGTTCGACTATTCTTAAATTCTTCTGTCTCTAATTTTTTATAATTACTTAAAATATCATTTATTATTTGATTTTCCCTTTTTTTTACAGCATAATTTTCTACATCATTTTTTATAAAATTTGGAAAAGAATCTAAATATTTTAATGCATATTTTGTCATAAATTGGGCAGAAACACTTTCATCTCTTATATTTCTTATTTTTTTACTATTTAACGAACCCGTAATAATGACAATATAAATAATAATTGAAACAAAAAATATTTTAAATATTCCAAAAATTATTCCAGAAAATTTATCAAATCTTTTTATTTTTATAGTTTTCAAGAACTTCCCATTCATTATTAAAATAACAGAATAAACAATATACTGGATTACAACCATAATAATAAATATCTTCAATTGATTTCTCGATTTTATTTTTTCTGAATCAAAAAAAAATTTATAAATATAATTCGTAATAAAAATAATCAAAATATATTTAAACATATTAAAGAATTCCAATGAAAATCCCCTTTTATATCCAAGAAGAATAAATATTATCAGCAATATTATAAATCCAATATCCAGTATCATTTTTCCTACCTCTATTTTTCCACATAAATTCTAGGCACTCTTTGACTTATTCCACACATAATTTCATACGAAATTGTATTACATAAATCAGCAACTTCCACAACACTTATATTTTCCCCAAAAAATTCCACAATATCACCTTTTTTAGCCATATCTTTCAATTCATCAGGAAGTAAAATCATAAGCTGATCCATACAGACACGTCCTACAATTTCACATTTATGCCCTTTGTAAAAAACATAGCCTTTGTTTGACAAATCACGCCTTACTCCGTCAGCATATCCAATAGAAACTGTCGCATAAGTTCCTCCAGCTTTTCCTTTATACGTGTTTCCATAACTTATAAAACTGTCTTCCTTTAATGTTTTTATGTAACTAATTTTTGCCAAAAGAGACATTACTGGCTTAAATTTATATGGAAACGTTTCTTCATCTATAACTCCTCCATAAAGTATAATTCCCACTCTTACAAAATCTTCTATGCTGTCCTGAAATTTTAAAGTTCCAAAGCTATTGTGCAAATGTCTATATTTTATTGATGGTATCCCACTTGATATTTTTTCACACATTGCTTTAAATTTGCTTTCCTGCAATTTTGTATAGTCTTTGTCACTGTCTGATGATGAAAAATGCGAGAAAATTCCTATTGGATTAATATGGCTAGAATTTTTTAAGATTTTATTCAAATCTTCCACTTCACTTTCCTGAAACCCTACACGTCCCATTCCTGTATCTATCTTTATAAATACATCTGTAGTTTTTCCTTTTTTTCCCCCAGTTTTTTCCAAATATTCTATTTCCTCAAAATCTGTCACCATAAAATAAATATTTTTATCAGCAATTAAATCCATATACTCATTTTCCACAGGACCTAGTATAAGCACCATAATATCATTGTGAAGCTCCTTAATTTTAAGTGCTTCGTCACTCGTAGCAACTGCAAAGTTCTTTATTCCCTTTTTTATCAAAGCATCACATATTTTAAGCATTCCATGCCCATAGGCATCTGCCTTTATAACTGCTATTATTTTATCTTTTGCTACAATTTTTTCAATTTCATCAATATTGCTATATAAATTATTTATATTTATTTCTGCCCAGCATCGCATTTTTCAATTCACCTTCTAAATTTATCATTTTTTATTTATTATCAAATATATTTTTTGTTTTTCAATTAAACTAATACTTTATCTTTTTCATCATATCCATTTACTGTTTTACCAGAACTTTTTATAACATCTTTAGATTTTGGCTCATTTTTACCTTTTTTCATTATGTAAACCAAAGGGCTTGCCACAAATACTGATGAATAAGTTCCAACAAGCATTCCTATAAACAGAGTCATACTAAACGTTTTTAATGTATCTCCACCTAAAATTAAAAGAACAATTACTGAAAACAGAGTTGTCAATGAAGTATAAATTGATCTTGTAAACACTTGATTTATTGATTTTTCTATTACTTCACCAAATGATTGTGTAACTTTATTTCTTCCTTCCCTGTTTCTTTTAATATTTTCACGAATCCTGTCAAATACAACAATCGTATCGTTAATCGAATATCCTAAAATTGTAAGAATTGCAGCAATAAATGGTGTATCTATCTCATATTTAAGCATTGCAATAACTCCAAAGGCAATAATAACATCATGAATTAATGCCACAATTCCTGCTACCGCATAAATAAATTCAAATCTTACTGTAATATAAATAATAATTAAAATACTTCCAATTAAGAGTGCCTGAATTGCATTAGATGTTAATTCCTTACCAATTACGGCACCTACAGTTTCATTTTTCACAACTTCATATTTCCCAGTTTTTTGGCTCAATTCTGACATTACTTTTGCTTTTTGTGTATCTTTTAATTGTTCAGTTCTTATAATAACAGTATTATCTGTGTCTGAAAATTGCACTCTTTTAGCTTTCATTTGTGGTATTTCTCCAACTAAACCACTTAATGTACTGTTTACTGCATTCTGGTCAATTTTTTTCTCATATTTTAACTGAATTAACTCTCCACCTTTAAAATCTACACCAAGATTTAACTTTATTGCAAATAATGAAACTAGCGAAACTATAACCATTACTGCCGAAATTCCCAAATAAAGTTTTCTACGCTCTATTACTTTTAAATTAATCTTCATTCAAAGCTCCTTTCCAGAACAACTGCTCTCTTTTTATGTTAAATGTTTTTATAAATAACTTTAATATTACTTTTGAAACAAATACTCCTGTAATTATAGTAGCCACTACCCCAAGCGACAATGTTACAGCAAATCCTTTAATTGGTCCAGTTCCAAGAAAGAACAATACCGCTGCCACGAGTAATGTTGTTATATTTCCATCAATTATGGCAGGAAAGGCATTTTCATAACCTCTTTCAACCGCATCGTGAAGCGATTCTCCAAGCCGCAATTCTTCTTTTATTCTCTCATAAGTAATTACATTTGAATCAACTGCCATACCAAGTGTAAGGATAAATCCTGCAATCCCTGGAAGTGTCAAAGCCGCACCAATACCGCTAAGAAGTCCTAAAACTAAAACTCCGTTTATTAAAAGTGCAATATCAGCAACAATTCCTGGTATTTTATAAATAGCAATCATAAATACTGAGATTACACCTAAGGCAATTAGCCCAGCTATTCCAGTCTGTTTTATTGAATCTACACCAAGTGTCGCTCCAACTGTTCTATTTTCAACAATTTTAATTTCCACAGGCAATGCCCCTGATTTTAACAGATTTGCAAGATTGTTTGCTTCTTCCATTGAAAATCTTCCAGTTATAATTCCGCTTCCACCGTTAATTTCACTGTTAATTGTAGGAGCTGACTGTTCTTTATTATCAAGCATTATTGCCAATTGCTTCCCAATATTTTCCCTTGTAATCTTAGCAAAAGTATTTGCTCCCTGTGAATTTAATTCAAAACTTACAGAAGGCATTCCAACCTGATCCCTAGAAACTCCTGCTGATTTTAATGCAGAACCTTCCAATAAAACAGGCCCATAAGAACCATCCTTATTTTTTATTCTAAACTCAAGTTTTGCTGTCGTACCAATCAATTCAATAGCCTTTTGAGGATCTTTTATCCCCGCAAGCTCCACTATCAATTTATCATTTCCACTAAGCTGAATAACAGGCTCAGCTACCCCAATACTATTTACCCGTCTTTCAATAATATTTCTAACCTTACTCATTGTATCAGCCTCTATTTTCCCCTGTGCCTGTAATACAACTGATGTTCCACCACGTAAATCAAGTCCCAGTTTTACTTTATTAAAGTACAAAATAAGAGCTGGAACAAAAATTACTAAAAATAACCAAATATAATGTGATTTTTTATTTTGCATTTTTTCATCCTTTCTTTTTTGTTTTATTTAAATATCTATTCTTAAGGCAATGTGTCGAGATATTTTTGCAAAATTATTGACGCTGCAACCATATCTACTACTTTCCTACGTTCTTTTCCATTCTTTTTGGAATAGTTTTTTAGATAATGCTCAGCCTCTGTTGTTGTGTAACGCTCATCTACAAAGATAATCTGAATATTTGAAATACTCTTTTTCAATTCTTCCACAAATTCCTCCACTTTTTCCACCTGACGTTTTTTCGTGCCGTCAAGACTTTTTGGCATTCCCACTACAACTTTTTTTGTACCTTCATCATCTAGTATTTCCTTTATTCTTTCAACAGGATTTGTCTTTGTTCTGTCAATCACTTCGAGAGCAGTCGCAAGAATTCCCAAAGGATCGCATTTGGCAACCCCAATTCTGACATCTCCCACATCTAATCCAATAAATTTTTTCATTTTTTATTTCTCATTTCTTAAACAATTTACTATTTTATAGACTTAATAAAATTATTTTTTATAAAGTTAAGTTTTACTTAATCAAATATAATTTTAGATTGTCTTGAAAGGGGGAGATTACCCCCTTACTTAATAATATCTGCTTTAGTAAAAATCTAAACCTGTATATCTAAAAGTGAATCTATTATAATTTTTCAGTCACAAACTCAAATGCCTTTTCAACGGCTTCTTTTACAGCGCTTCCATTTTTTCCACCAGCCTGTGCAAAGTCAGGACGTCCTCCACCATTTCCGCCAGCAACTTGAGCCGCAACTTTTACTATTTCTCCAGCTTTCACTTTTGAAATCAAGTCTTTTGTAACTCCAACTACAAAAACTGCCTTTCCATTGTTATTTGTTCCCAAAATAACGATTCCAGACTGCATTTTTTCTTTTCCTCTGTCTACAATCTCTTTTAGCTCATCAACATTTTTATCAACAAATGATCTTTTTAACACTTTCACACCATTTACTGTTTCCACATTTTCAAGCATTTCATTGATTTCATATTTTACCAGTTTTGTCTGCATTTCTTCATGCACTTTTACTGCTGCTCTCATATCTCCAATATATTTTTCGATAATATCGACAACATTTTTTTCATCTGTTCTAAAAATATCAGATATTTCCTTTATTTTTTCTTCAAGTCTGTTTACATAATTCAAACTCTTATGTCCAGTTGTAGCTGTAATTCTACGTGTTCCTGAAGCAATTCCATTTTCAGATTCGATATTGAATAATCCTATTTCTCCAGTTGATTTAACATGTGTTCCTCCGCAAAGCTCGATAGAATATCCGTCAATTTCAACAACACGAACTATATCTCCATATTTGTCTGAAAATAATGCCATCGCCCCTCTTGCTTTTGCATCTTCAATATTTTCATAATTTATTTTTACTTGTAAATTTGATAAAATAATGTCATTTACACCTTTTTCAATTTTTTCAATCATTTCTGGACTGATTGCTTCGTAATGTGAAAAGTCAAATCTTAATTTTTCATCATCCACAAGCGATCCAGACTGCTCTACATGTGTTCCTAGATTTTCTCTTAAAACTTTGTGTAAAATGTGTGTAGCTGTATGATTTCTCTGAATATCTTTTCTACGGTTTACATCAATTTGCATTTTCACTTCCACGCCTACAGCCGGAGCAATTCCTCTTATGATTTCAACCTGATGAATAAAGACATCGTGTTTTTTAACCACATTTACAACTTTTCCTTCAAATTCTCCAGAAGTGATAATTCCTGTATCAGCAACTTGCCCTCCAGATTCAGCATAAAACGGAGTTTTGTCAAAAATCATCTCATATCCTGAAATTCCTTCACTTTTGGCAATATGTAAAAGTTTACTTTTTTCTTCATAGTTTTGCAAATATCCAGTAAATTCTGTTTTTCCGTGCTTTTCAAAAAATTCATCTATAAATTCATCTTTTATCATATCGGAAATTGTTGTTCTGCTGTCTTTTGAACGCTGTACCTGTTCTGCCAGCTTTTTCTCAAATTCTTCTTCTGATGCTTCAAATCCTTGATTTTCCAAGATTAATTTTGTAAGTTCAAACGGGAATCCAAAAGTATCATACAGTTTGAAAGTCAGTTCAGCTGGCAATTCCTTCTGATTTTCCCCTTTTAATTTTTGAATTTCTTCTTCCAGCATTTCAGTTCCATTTTTCAAAGTTGTTGCAAATCTTTCTTCTTCCAGTCTTATAACTTTTTCAATATATTCCTGCTTTTCAGCTAATTCGGGATATGCTTCATTCATTGTTTCAAGAACGTAAGGCACTAATTTATAAAGAAATATATCTTCTTTTTCAAAAACCTTCTGTTTTGCGGCGCTTCCAGCTCCAAAGGCACGTCTTATAATTTTTCTTAAAATATATCCACGCCCTTCATTTGACGGCAATACTCCATCTCCAATCAAAAATACTGAAGCTCTTACGTGATCGGCAATAATTTTTATTGCTTCCTCATTTTCATTTCCTTGAATTTCAAGTACAGATTTTATACCTTTTGTAATATTTGTAAACAAATCAGTGTCAAAGTTGTTATCCTTGTTTTGTACAACTGAAGCAATTCTCTCAAGTCCTGCCCCTGTGTCAATATTTTTTTCTGGAAGCGGCACAAGTGAACCGTCTTCAAGCCTGTTCCATTCAGTAAATACCAGATTCCAGATTTCTAAAAATCTATCTCCGTCATCTCCTGGCTTTCTGTCAGCCTCTTCGTTATTTTTCCCCATATTCTGAGTATCGTAATAAATCTCGCTGCAAGGCCCGCAAGATCCCACAGGTCCTGCCGCCCACCAGTTGTCCTCTTCTCCAAGCCTAACAATTCTTTCTGCCGGCACTCCAATTTCCTTGTTCCAGATTTCATAAGCCTCATCATCTGTTTTATACACAGATACCCAAAGTCTGTCCTCTTCCAGTTTCAATACTTTTGTTATATACTCCCAAGACCACTCAATAGCTTCCTTTTTAAAATAATCTCCAAATGAAAAATTACCTAACATTTCAAAAAATGTATGGTGTCTAGGCGTTCTCCCAACATTTTCCAAATCATTAGTTCTGATACATTTCTGATAAGTCGTAATTCTTTTAAATGGTGCCTCCTTTTCTCCCAAAAAGAATGGCTTAAACGGTACCATTCCTGCTACAGTCAGCAATAAGCTCTTATCATCCGGTATAAGCGACGCACTTTCAAAATGTTTATGCTCTTTCGATTTAAAAAAATCTACAAAACTTTTTCTTATTTCATTTCCTGTCATTATTTGTTTGAGATTGTTGAAACAATCCCGCTCCTTTCCTATTGTATCTTTATTTTATTATTGTAAAATTATTATTTTCAACCAATATTGCTTCTTTATTATTAATCAATTTCAAATCCAATTTATCTTTATATAATTCAACAGTTTTTCTCGAACCTTCCACAAAAGGCTCTTCCTCAAAATGAGGAACTATGCAAAAATCTACTAGATTTAATCCTGCATAACCATCTAATTCTGTTGCCACTGTCTTATCGTCAATTACAGAAGCATACTCTATATCAGGAGCCGCTATTACTGAACCTGCTGATTCTCCAATATATAGCAGTCCATTTTCTATTCTTTCCTTTAAATAAGATGTTAAATTTTTTCTTTTTAATTCTTGCAATAAATAGAAAGTATTTCCACCAGAAATAAAAACTATTTTCGCTTCTGATAATTTCTCTTTTGCAGTCTTTTCTGAAAAAATAGAAACATCAAAATTCTCCACTTCATAACCAAAATCTTCAAATGCCTTTTGAGTAAGATGTATGTATTTTTTATATTCGTCTACATTAGTTGCTGTGGGAATAAATAGTATTTTTTTACTTTCAGTATTTTTATCTAAAAATTTTTTTACAAGTTCTATACTTTCGTATAAAGACGATGTTAAAATCACATTTTTCAAAAAAATCATCCTCTCTAATCAAGTTTGAAGTTATCCCCTAGATACACTCTTCTCGCTGTTTCGTCATTTGCAATCTGCTGTCCTGTTCCTGCAATCAGAATTGTACCTTCTGCCATTATGTAGGCTCTTTCGGTAATCCTCAACGTTTCACGCACATTATGATCGGTAATCAATATCCCAAGCCCACGTTCCTTTAACTGCATTATTATATTCTGAATATCCTCAACTGCAATCGGATCTACTCCCGCAAAAGGCTCATCCAGCAGTATGAAGTCTGGATTTGTAGAAATAGTTCTAGCAATCTCCACACGTCTACGTTCCCCTCCAGAAAGTGCATATCCCAAACTTTTTGCTACATGTGACAATTTAAATTCCTCAATCAAATTCTGCATTGTGGCAATTCTTTCTTTTTTCTTAACTCCTCGCATTTCCAAAACTGACACAATATTTTCTTCCACAGTCAAATTCCTAAAAACAGATGCTTCCTGTGGCAAATAACCAAGCCCAAGCCTAGCTCTCTTATACATAGGCAAATTTGTAATTTCCTCTCCATTGTACATAACTCTTCCATAATTTGGTCTTACAATCCCTGTGATCATATAAAAAGTAGTCGTCTTTCCCGCTCCATTTGGTCCAAGAAGTCCCACAACTTCACCTTTTTCCATAGACAGACTCACACTTTTTACAACTTCCCTTTTTTTATATATCTTTTTCAAGCTATCAGCCTCTATACTAATTTTCCTAGCCATTTTTTTCTCCCATTTAAATAAAAATTAACTAGAGAACCCTCTAGAATCATTGTACAATTTTTATAATATTCCAAAATTAGAAACTCTAAATTTGTGTTACTTTTAAGATTTTTTGATTTTATGAATTAATAAAATTACGATAAAATCAATCTCCATTATTTCTGATTTTGAAAAAATTTGTTATTTATTTAAAAGATTTTATTATTATTCAAATTATTATGCTTTAATACTTCCAAAAATTAAATCAGCAATTATAATTCTAATATTTCTATCTAAAAATAATTTTACTATATTATAAATCATTTTTACTTTTTTTTCTACTTTTTTTTTAAATTTTGACAGAGATGTATTGGATAATCAGGTGTAACACTAAAACCTATTGAAAAAAATAGTAAAATAATACACTAATATCTCTCACAAAATTAGAAATGCTCATTCTTGCTATGCTAAATAATAACACAACTTCACAAAAAAGTCACTACAAACTTCAGCTAGATAATAAATTTGCGTTTATAGAACAGATTTAATAACAAGCCATGAAAATAAAACTTCTGACACTGATTCATAATTTACCAAACTTACAAAGCTGGAAAGTATAAATATAAAAGTATATTTTCTCCTACGAACATAGCACAAATAAAAATGGACTAATAAAGTAGCTTATATCAAAAAGGAAGGGCATAAATTAAACAGAGAAGGAAATATACTTGAATACAAAAACTTTCAGATGAGAAATGAAAAACAATATCGAATTACCATTTAGCCATGTATTTATGAACTAATATTAAACTCCATTTAAATAACAAATTTATTAAACATTCCCTATTTAAGCTAGAAATAATATAAAAATACAATAGAATTAAGAATAAATTTGTTAATTAAGATTAAAAAATAACTAACTGTAAGTGATATGCTATGAAGTGAAATTACAGGAAAGAAAAATAAAAAAAAATGGCGTCCCCGGTTGGACTCGAACCAACGACCCTCTGATTAACAGTCAGATGCTCTAACCGGCTGAGCTACGGAGACACACAAAAGAAAAAAGTTTGGCAACTACCTATTTTCCCGGGACGAATCCAAGTATTTTAGGCGTAAACAGACTTAACTGCCGGGTTCGAAATGTAACCGGGTGTATCCCTGCTGCTAACATCACCAAACTTCAAGAATTAAATTGTCAAGTTAAGACAATGAGAAATAAATAGTAGTAGTAAAAGATTAACTAAAAAGCAGATGTAATATTAGTACCAGTCAGCTGAATGCATTGCTGCACTTACACCTCTGGCCTATCAACCATGTGTTCTCCATGGATACTACGAATACTCATCTCAAAGACGGCTTCTCGCTTAGATGCTTTCAGCGATTATCCGTTCCAGACGTGACTACTCAGCCATGCCACTGGCGTGACAACTGATACATCAGAGGTCTGTCCAACCCGGTCCTCTCGTACTAAGGTCAGAACTTTACAGTATTCAAGCGCCTGCAGTGGATAGGGACCGAACTGTCTCACGACGTTCTGAACCCAGCTCGCGTGCCTCTTTAATGGGCGAACAGCCCAACCCTTGGGACCTTCTCCAGCCCCAGGATGAGACGAGCCGACATCGAGGTGCCAAACACTTCCGTCGATATGGACTCTTGGGAAGTATCAGCCTGTTATCCCCGGGGTAGCTTTTATCCGTTGAGCGACGGTCCTTCCATACGGAACCGCCGGATCACTAACTCCTACTTTCGTACCTGCTCGACCCGTCAGTCTTGCAGTCAAGCTCCCTTATGCGTTTGCACTCTTAGGCTGATTTCCATCCAGCCTGAGGGAACCTTTGAACGCCTCCGTTACTCTTTTGGAGGCGACCGCCCCAGTCAAACTGCCCATCTAGCACTGTCTCCGTTACCAGATTAGAATTTCAACGGCATATGGTTGGTATTCCAACGACGACTCAGTTAAAACTGACGCCTTAACTTCACAGTCTCCCAACTATCCTATACACACACAGCCAAAACCCAATGCCAAACTACAGTAAAGCTCCACGGGGTCTTTCCGTCCTACTGCAGGTAGTCGGTATCTTCACCGACATTACAACTTCACCAGGTCTCCAGCCAAGACAGCTCCCAAATCATTTCACCATTCGTGCAGGTCGGAACTTACCCGACAAGGAATTTCGCTACCTTAGGACCGTTATAGTTACGGCCGCCGTTCACCGGGGCTTCAAATCGGAGCTCTCACTCCTCCTCTTAACCTTCCGGCACTGGGCAGGTGTCAGCCCATATACGTCGCCTTTCAGCTTAGCATAGACCTGTGTTTTTGGTAAACAGTTGCTTGGGACTCTTCACTGCGGCCTGTTTCCCCTTGAGGTGTTTCTCCTTTCAGGTATATCAGGCACCCCTTCTCCCGAAGTTACGGGGCTATTTTGCAGAGTTCCTTAGCTAGAGTTATCCTGTCGGCCTTAAGTTTCTCACTCTGTCCACCTGTGTCGGTTTACAGTACGGGCACTATTTTTCATCGATAGAAGTTTTTCTTGGCAGTGTAGGATCTGTAACTTATGCTAATGCACTTGCCCATCAGGTCTCACATTTAGACACGCGGATTTACCTGCGTGTCCATGCTACGCCCTTAGAAAGACTAATCCGTCAGTCTTCTCACATACCTTCCTGCGTCACTCCGTCTCTCAAGCGATAATAGTGGTACAGGAATATTAACCTGTTTTCCATTCGCCATCACATTTTTGCTTATGCTTAGGTCCCGACTTCCCCAGGGCGGACAAACCTTCCCCTGGAAACCTTGGACTTCCGGCCGGCGGGATTCTCGCCCGCCTTCTCGCTACTCATTCCTGCATTCTCACTTCTGATGCCTCCAGAAAGCCTTACAGCTTACCTTCGACGGCCTACAGAACGCTCTCCTACCAGGCGTGAAAACACGCCTCCGCAGCTTCGGTTTATGTCTTAGCCCCGTTACATCTTCGGCGCAGATACTCTCGACCAGTGAGCTGTTACGCACTCTTTCAAGGTATGGCTGCTTCTAAGCCAACCTCCTGGTTGTCTGTGAATATCCACCTCCTTTCCCACTTAGACATAATTAGGGACCTTAGCTGGCGGTCTGGGCTGTTCCCCTCTCGTCCATGGACCTTGTCATCCATGGACTCACTCCTGACGATTAATATATGGTATTCGAAGTTTGCTTGATTTCGGTAAGCAGTACGCCCCCTAGATCATACAGAGCTCTACCCCCACATATCTTAACATCAAGGCTGCACCTAAATGCATTTCGGAGAGAACGAGCTATCTCCTAGTTCGATTGGCTTTTCACCCCTAGACCTATCTCATCTCCCAACTTTTCAACGGCGGTGAGTTCGGCCCTCCACTGAGTCTTACCTCAGCTTCAGCCTGGACAGGCCTAGATCACTAGGTTTCGCGTCTATGACCAGCGACTTAACGCCCTATTAAGACTCGGTTTCCCTTCGGCTCCACTTTATTAACCTTGCCACTGATCATAACTCGCAGGATGATTAACCAAAATCCACGCAGTCACACATAAAGTGCTCCTACCGTTTGTAAGCACACGGTTTCAAATTCTATTTCACTCCCTTGCTCAGGGTTCTTTTCACCTTTCCCTCACGGTACTCTTCACTATCGGTCAACAACAGTATTTAGCCTTACGTGACATGGTCCACGCTGATTCACGCCAGATTCCTCGTGCCTGACGCTACTCGGGTGCTTCCAGTTGTTATATATATTTTATGTTCTACAGGACTATCACCTTCTTTGGTTCAGCTTCCCAACTGATTCTACTTACATACATACAACTTAAACATTATGACAATCCGTTAATGGAAGTCCCACAACCCCGTGTCAGCAATGCTGTCCGCTTGACACTGACACGGTTTAGGCTTATCCCCGTTCGCTCGCCGCTACTTAGGGAATCGTTTTTACTTTCTTTTCCTCCCGTTACTTAGATGTTTCAGTTCACGGGCTTACCGTTTTCACGCATATCCTCCAGATATGCAGGTTTTCCCATTCGGAAATCCGGGGATTAACGATTATGTGCATCTACTCCCGGCTTATCGCAGCTTATCACGTCCTTCATCGGCTGTTGTTGCCTAGGCATCCTCCGTGTGCCCTTATTAGCTTTTTTCTCCAGAATAACTTTTACTCTAGTTTATTGTAATCTTTTACCTACTATTCATTTCCCATTGTCCTAAATATAATTGGTGGAGATAAGCGGGTTCGAACCGCTGACCTCTGCCTTGCAAGGGCAGCGCTCTCCCAACTGAGCTATATCCCCAAGACTTTAATTAATATGGTGGGCATGGCTGGACTCGAACCAGCGACCCCTGCGTTATCAGCACAGTGCTCTAACCACCTGAGCTACACGCCCAAAAGACATAAGAAGAAGCAGTGTTTGTTACTCCTTAGAAAGGAGGTGATCCATCCGCACCTTCCGGTACGGATACCTTGTTACGACTTCACCCCAATCACTATCCACACCTTAGACGCCTTCCTCCTTACGGTTGGACCGGCGGCTTCAGGTGCAAACAACTCTCGTGGTGTGACGGGCGGTGTGTACAAGACCCGAGAACGTATTCACCGCAGCATTGCTGATCTGCGATTACTAGCGATTCCGGCTTCATGAAGTCGAGTTGCAGACTTCAATCCGAACTTGGACCGGCTTTAAAGATTGGCTAAACGTTACCGTTTTGCAGCTCTTTGTACCGGCCATTGTAGCACGTGTGTAGCCCAGATCATAAGGGGCATGATGACTTGACGTCATCCCCACCTTCCTCCTGCTCTTCGCAGGCAGTCTCGCTAGAGTCCCCAACTTAATGATGGCAACTAGCGATAGGGGTTGCGCTCGTTGCGGGACTTAACCCAACATCTCACGACACGAGCTGTCGACAGCCATGCACCACCTGTCTCTACGTTCCCGAAGGCACTGCCTGTTCTCACAGGCATTCGTAGGATGTCAAGATCTGGTAAGGTTCCTCGCGTTGCGTCGAATTAAACCACATGCTCCACCGCTTGTGCGGGTCCCCGTCAATTCCTTTGAGTTTCAGCCTTGCGGCCGTACTCCCCAGGCGGATTACTTATCGCATTAGCTTCGGCACGGACACTCTTCATGCCCACACCCAGTAATCATCGTTTACGGCTGGGACTACCAGGGTATCTAATCCTGTTCGCTCCCCCAGCTTTCGCACTTCAGCGTCAGTTACCGTCCAGTGAACTATCTTCATCATCGGCATTCCTGCACATATCTACGAATTTCACCTCTACTCGTGCAGTTCCGTCCACCTCTCCAGCACTCTAGCCAAACAGTTTCCAGGGCAGGCTTGCGGTTGAGCCGCAAGTTTTCACCCCAGACTTGTCTGGCCGCCTAGATGCCCTTTATGCCCAATAATTCCGGATAACGCTTGCGACATACGTATTACCGCGGCTGCTGGCACGTATTTAGCCGTCGCTTCTTCTGCAGGTACCGTCACTTTCTTCTTCCCTGCTGAAAGCACTTTACAATCCGAAAACCTTCTTCGTGCACACAGAATTGCTGGATCAGGGTTGCCCCCATTGTCCAATATTCCCCACTGCTGCCTCCCGTAGGAGTAAGGGCCGTATCTCAGTCCCCTTGTGGCCGTTCACCCTCTCAGGCCGGCTACCTATCATCGCCTTGGTGAGCCGTTACCTCACCAACAAGCTAATAGGACGCAAAGCTCTCCTGCAGCATCACTTTTCATTGCCGGGCACATGTGTGCTGGCAATTGTATCAGGTATTATCAGTCGTTTCCGTCTGTTATCCCTGTCTGCAGGGCAAGTTCTTTACGCGTTACTCACCCGTCCGCCTTGGCTAGCCTGTGCAAGCACAGATTCGCCAAAGACTTGCATGTGTTAAGCATTCTGTCAGCGTTCATCCTGAGCCAGGATCAAACTCTTCATTCAATATATTTTACATATATTTAATTTTCACCTTTTGTCTTGACGAGAATCTTATCTTATAGACAAGAGTTCTTGACATTAATATTTATCTTTTACACTTATTGCTTCTTCTATTCTTATATCATTGTCCTTTGATACCTTTTTGTATCGACAAGATATATGTTATCATAATTAAATTTATTTGTCAACTACTTTTTTCAACTTTTTTCTTGTTTTAAGTTTTTCAATCTTAAAAAGCCTAACAAAACCTTTTAAAAATTGTGTTTTTAGAGTGGTTTTATTTTTTTATATTAGGCTGTGTCTGAAAACTTAAAATCTATGTTATTTTTAATGTTTTTTTGATTTTATAAATTATACAAATCATGATAAAATCAGTGTTTATTATTTTTGATTTTGGAAAAATTTGTTAAAAATTCATCATTTGGAGAATTTTCAGACACGCGCTAAACAATCTCGCTAAACAATCTATTTAGTTTTTAAATAATTATTTATGATATCTATACTTTTTATATAGTTTTTAGTCAAGCTGATACTGTTTTTATAAGATAATTTCATAAATTTTTGATTATTTTTTTTCAATAAGGATTGCAATATATTATCAAATTTAGACATTTTATTATAGTTATTTGTTGTATTTTGAATATTTGATTCCTTTTCTATGTATATTAACACATCGAAATTGGTATGTTTGACAAAATCTTCTATTACTGGATGCTTTTCTTCGTTTTGAATTATTGAAAAAGTCTGCAAAGAATAGAAATCCGTATCTATGAATGTTAATTTATCGGCGTTTTTTATGGATTTTAGGATTCTTCTATTATGTTCATAAGCTATATTACTGTAATCATCATATTGTAAATTTTCTATCTTATTTTGTAATTCCTCTTTTACATATTCTTTTTTGTATTCTTTTACATAGGTTGTATTGTAATAATTTGCTAATTTATGAGTCAAATTAGTTTTTCCTGAATGTTCAGAGCCAATTATTGCTACTTTTAGGACAAAAAATTCTCTTACATATTTTGGGATAAAGAACCAATTCTCATAGGGATTTTTTCTTATTTCTGTTGCACTGATATGAAAATTATTTCTTTTTACATCTATTACTTTTATTTCTAAATTTTTATTAAAAGATTTTTCAAAATTTGGTAATGTTAGGAAATTATCTTTATAATTTTGTATATCTTGAGTTTCATTTGTAAAAATTATATCAATTTTTATATTATTTGTTAAAAGAATTTCCTGCACTCGTTCGCTCCATAGTTTCCAGCCGTTTGGATAAAATGGAATTCCGTCTTCTGCCATATGTATGACTTTTATATTTTTTTGATGTTTGAAAGTTTTTTCCACAAATCTGATTCTGTCTTTTATAGTTGGCATCTTTTTCATTTTTGATTCTTCAAAAAGTTTTTTATCTCTTTCATTGTCACTACAGACAAAAATGTATAGATTATCTACAAAACCACTGGCTCTTTGAATAAAATCTACATGTCCTATATGAAGAGGGTAAAATTTCCCAAATATTATTCCATTTTTTGACATTCTTTGCTCCTGTCTGTTTTTTTTTGTTTATTTATTATTCTTCAACTAGAATTTTTAAATTTTTAATATTATTACTTTCTTTTTTTTCTTCAAATTTTACATTTGAGATTTCTGTAAATCTTTTACTTATTTTATTTGAAGTTGTATTAATTTCTTTTACATCCTTTGAAACTTTTTCGATATTTTTTTGCAAATTATCCCAACGAGTGCGGTATCTTGTAAATTCGAGGTTCAATTTTTCCAGTTCTTGCTGAATTATATTGGCATATTTATTTCTTTCTAAATTTATCATCATAACCTGAATTACAGTTAATACTGAAATTAATGTTGTAGGTGAGGCAATTCGGACATTTTTCTTGTAAGCATATTCAATGATGTCTGTGTGATAGGCATTTATTTCGGCGAAAATTGCTTCAGCTGGTAAAAATAATATTGCTTGTTCGCTTGTTTCATTTTTTATAATATATTTTGAAGAAATTGTATCTATGTGCTTTTTCAAATCATTTGAAAAATCTTTTTTAGCATTTTCTCTTTCAGGTTGCGATAATTCACTACTGTACATTCTTCTATAATTTTCTAATGGAAATTTTGAGTCAATTGCAATATTTCCGAGAGGTTCTGGAGTAAAAATGATGGAATCAGCGATTGTTCCATTTGAAAGTTTGTACTGCTTTTGATAAAGTTTGTCATTTTTTTCTCCAAAAACTGAAGATAAAATTTGGTAAAGCTGTACTTCTCCAAAAATTCCACGGCTTTTTTTATCTGTTAAAATATCCTGAAGAGAAACAACATTGCTTGATAATGTTTCAATTTTTTTCTGAGCTTCATCAATTTTTCCCAATCTTTCCAGTACATTTCCAAAAGTTTTCGTTGTTTCTTCAAAGCCTTTTGATAACCTTTCTTCTACTTTCATATTCATTAAATCAAGTCTATTTTCAACTTTTTGACTTAATTTTTCAAAATTCTCATTTAAATTTTGAGTAAGACTATCCTTAAACTCATTTATATTTTTGGTCAAATCCTGATTATTCTCATTTAATCTAACTGATAACTTTTGAATGTTGTTATTCATATTTGAAGTTAAGAGTTGATTATTTTCTGTATTATTTTTAAATAGCAACTGATTATTTTCATTCATTGTACTACTTAAATTTTGTCCAAGTCCATTAAATTTCAAAAGTAGTTTTTCATTATTTTCAGATAAAATTGTCCCTAAATTGCCTATTCCTTCCAATAAATTATTTTTTGTGTTTAAATTTATGCTTTTTTCAATTTCGTCAAATTTTTTTTTATTCTCTTCAAAATTTTGTTTATTATTTTCATTAAGCTGACTTAATAGCTCTTTTTCCCCTTTTTCATTATTTTTTTTATTAATGAAACTAATTGTAGCTATAATTGTAATAATATTAACTATTGCAATAATTATTATTATTAATCCCATTTATAATGTTCTCCTTTAATTTGAAATTTAAAAGAACTTCCAACTTCCATCTTCATATTTTGCTTTTTTTCCGTTACTTTCAAAATGTTCATAATTTATTTTTACATCTTCTGTTTCACTTTCATCTATCTGATTTTGAATCTCTTCTTCATTTTCATTAGCTTCCTCATCATTTTGAAATATTTCTTCAGGCTCATTTTCATAAAAATTTTCTTTTAGTTCCTTATCTTTTTTAGAAATTTGAAAATCTATTGTCAAATCATCAGATTTTCTATGTTTCTCAGAGTTTTGAAAAATCTCAACTTTATCTTCCGTTTCTTCAGAAGTTGATTCCTTTTTAGACATTTCAGCTTCTGTATCAGATTCTTCAATTTTTTTCATTGCCAGTTTTTCTCTTATTTTTTCAAGAATGCTTTGATCTTCTTCATTTAAATTATCAAAAATATCTTCATAATACTCTATATTTTTAGTATCAAATTTTTTCATATATTCTCTGATTGTTATAGATTCAGGACTGTAAGCAACCTGATATTGACTGTCAGAATTTTTATCATAAAATACTTCATTGATAAATCCCATTTTTTCTAGGTCTGATAAAATCTCTTTTATAAAAAATACTTCCATTCCAAGTCTGTCTGTCAATTCTTGATATGTAAACGCTTCTTTTTTTTCAACAAAATTTTTAATAATTAATGATAAAATCAAAACTCCAGCTTCTCTTTTAACTTTTATCGGCATTTCAATTTTTTCATTGTATAAAAATTCATCTGATGTCTGTATTGAAAACGCTATCTGTGCTCCCAGTAAAATTGTTACCCAGACATATTGAACCCAAATTAAAAAAATAGGAATTAATGCTAGACTTCCATAAATTATATTGTATTTTGTAATAGAGGACTGAAGCAGCAAAAATAGTAATTTCCATCCAAAAGTTAGAACTGTCGTTACAACTCCCGCAAAAACAGCAGGCTTAATTTTGACATTTGTGTTTGGAATAATGTAAAATAAATAACTGAACAAAATAATATACGTAGCAGGCCCCAAAAGTCCGACAACCAAATTTATTAAAATTGGATTATTTGGAAAATTTCTTATAACTTCATCGGCAACAAATGAATTTAATGTTGATAATAATACAAAAAATATTGGCCCTAAAAATATAATTGCAACATAGTCAATAACTCTTCTTGTCATTGATCTTTTTTTATTTATTTTCCAAATTTTATTGAATGAATTTTCCAGCATTATCAAAACCTTTACTGCCGAATAAATCAATATAATAATTCCCACACTTGTTAATATACTACTTTCTGTAGACAACAATAATCTTTGAGCCACATCTATGATTACTTTTAAGATTCCATTATTTCCTGGCCATAATTCAAAAAATTTCTGTATAAACAGCTTGTCCAGTCCAAATCCCTTTGTAATTCCCAGAATAAGTGCAACGACTGGAAATATTGCCAAAAGGGAATAATATGTCAAGGAAATCGCAAGTATCTGTGTTTCTCCATCTCGATAATTTCTATAAATTAAATAAATTATTCGCTTCATTTCATCTATTCTTTTTTTTATACTTCCTTCTTTTTTTTCTTTCATAAATTTTCTCCATTTTCTTTTTTATTATTTTATTTTATTAAATGTTCTAATGCATACAATTATTATAAATTATAAACTAAAATACATTTATTTTAGATTATTTAATCAAATACACGAATTTATCCGAAATTAAAATATTCCCTTTCTTCAAAGATTTCATTCATAATTTCATCATAATTTTCGATTTTAGCTTCTTCAGCCAAAACATCTTCCAATTTAGGATTTGTAACTGGATGTTTAGGAGCAAAAATCACACATGAATCTTCATACGGCTCAATGGACTTTTCATAAGTCTCAATTTCTTTTGCAATCTCAATTATTTCAGTTTTATCCATTCCAATAAGCGGTCTAAATACTGGCAGCTTTTCAACAGAGGCATTCGTACATGTAAGCCCGCCCATCGTTTGTGAAGCTACTTGTCCTAGACTTTCCCCTGTAATTAAAGCCTGATACTGCATTACGCCAGATAATCTTTCAGCTAGACGCATCATAGCTCGTCGTGTCAAAATTGTAGCTAAATCTTTTTTTGTCTGAATGTTTATCGCTTCCTGAATTTTTAGTATATTTAATGAATAAAGTCTCGTCTTTCCAACATAAAGTGATAAAATATCTGTTAATTCTTTTACTTTTTCCAGAGCCTGATGGCTTGTAAATGGAAAACTGTGAAAAGTGACAAAGTTTAATCTCATTCCTCTTTTTGCCATCATAAAGGATGCAACTGGACTGTCTATTCCACCTGATAAAAGGACAAGTCCTTTTCCTGTTGAACCAAGCGGTAATCCTCCATAAGTTTTTATTCTGTCCGTATAAATATAAACATTTTTTCTAATATCCACATTTATCATAATATCTGGATCTTTCATTTTAACTTGTTCAAATAAACTGTTTACAAGTACATGACCTCCTAATTCACGGGCATAGTCCATAGATTTTTTCTCAAATCCCTTGTTACTTCTGTTAACTTTTATTTTAAAAGTTCTAGCTCCCTGTTCATAAGCATAATTCGCAAATTCCAATACCTTTTCCTTAATAATTTCATCATTTCTTTCAACCTTTGCAGATTGATTAAGTCCTACAATTCCGAATACTTTTCTTAGTTTATCAGTAATTTCATCCAAATTTTCAGAATTTATTAAAACATACAATTTCGACAAATCATCGAATAACTGATAATCAAATCCTTTTAACACCTTGTTAATCTTATTTCTCAATTTTTTCTCAAATTGTCCCCTGTTTTTACCTTTTAACGATAATTCTCCATAAGAAAGTCCTATTGTATTTAACAACTTTTTATCAGTATAATTACTCATTTCTTCCCTTTCCTTAAATAAATTATAAATGCCATTTTATTTCATTTTTCTTATTTTTTGCACACTTTCCTTCAGCCTTTCCACAACTTCGCCAATTTCTTTTGTTGTATTATTCTTTGAAAAACTGAACCTTATCGCTCCATCCAGTTCTGACTGGTTAAGTCCCATAACTTCCAGTATTCTGCTGTTCCCCTTTTTCGATGAGCAAGCTGAGCCTGTAGAAACATAAATTTGATACATTCCTAAAAAATGTGTCAACACTTCACCTTTTGTTCTGTTAAACGATACATTCAGTACTTTTGGGCTGGATTTTTCAGGATCGAGAGAAGAATTAAACTTAATATCTTCAATTTCTTCAGAAATTTTATTTGCTAGCATTTCTTTTAGCTTTTGTGAATGCTTCATTTCCTTTTTTTCTTCCTTTGCCAAAATTTCCACAGCTTTTGCGAATGCTAAAATTAATTCTGTTGGCATTGTTCTTTTTACAATTCCATTTTCAGCATTTGAACCATAAATCACATTTGTCAGTTTTACACCTTTGTTCACATAGATTGCCCCGATTCCTTTTGGTGCATAAATTTTATGTCCGCTTATTGTTATTGCATCTACAGGAATTTTATCAAATTTTATATTTGTACATCCTAGTCCTTGCACAAAATCTGTATGGAAATATGTATTCTTATTTTTTCCCTTAATAATTTCAGAAATTTTCCTCAAATCTTGAATTGCCCCTGTTTCGCTATTTACTGCTCCAACTGAAACTATCGCCGTATCTTCTCTAATAATGTCTTTTAGTTCTTCCAAATTCACAAATCCATCTTTATCTACATTTAGGTAATCTACTTCAAAGCCTATATTCTCATAATGTTTGAATACTTCGTAAACCGATGGATGCTCTATTTTTGTCGTGATCAGATGTTTTCTCATTCGTGAATTAACATTAATAATTCCTTGCAGGAGAAGATTATTTCCGTCTCCGCCTCCAGCCGTAAAAAAAATTCGCTCAGCTTCAACTTTCAAATAATCAGCTACTATCTTTTTGGCTTTTTTGATTTTTAATAGAATTTTATATGAGAAATCGTGGATAGCATCAGGATTTGCATACTCTTCTTCCATTGTCTGAATCAGCGTATCTATAACTTCTTTACGTGGTTTTGTACTTGCTGAGTTATCTAGGTAGATCATTCTTTCCTCCTTTTCTAAATTTTATTGTATTTTTTCAAAAATTATATAATATATTCCAATGTTTTTATTATACTATATTTTGTAAAATTTATCAAAAATAAAAGCAAACTTTAAAGAGATAAAAAATTACTGAATAATAAAAGAAATTTTTAAAATTCAGATTTTTAATAATATCGCTTTAAAACGAAACATAACTCAACAAGTTGTTACCCATACTACAATTCCTAAAATTATTTAATTTTACTGGTTCAATATTAAAGGTATTCAAGTATATAATCAAAAAAGCAGCTAATAACCATTAATACAATTCTTAAGCTGCTCTTAAATCTTTTATCAGTTATATAAAATTCCAAATTTTAACATTACAAACAATATTATAAATGCTACTGAAAAACCTAGCAGTCCTCCAGCCAGAACTTCCCGAATACTATGAATCCCAGATTTGACACGGCTTTGTGCCACTAAAGCAGCCATAAAGAAACCTAAAACTAAAATTCTTATATCTGATGTCATAAAAAGCAAAATCCCAAAAGCAGAAAAAGCTATTGCACTATGTCCACTAGGCATACCACCTTCAAGTGGAGTTCCCTTTTGAAAAAATGATTTTAATACGATAACTAAGATTGAAACCAAAATTAGAATTAAAATTGCAATATTTCCCTTTCTTCCTGCAATAACATGCAACTTATTTTTTCCGTCAAAAATATCAAGCAATTTATCATAAAACAGCAGATATCCCACGCAAATGGCATTTATCGCAGCAACCAGTACAGCTCCAGCCGCAACATCCTTAGCCAGTTTTGCCAGCGGATGTCTTTCAGGCGAAATCAAATCAACAAGTGCCTCAACCGCTGTATTTATAAGTTCTGTAATTATTACAAAAGACACAGACAATGAAATTATAAGAATTTCCACTTTACTCGCATTTATTACAATTGCCAGAATTACAATAATAATTGCAGAAAGTATGTGAACTTTCATATGTTTTTCATTCTGTAATGCCGAAATCATCCCCTCAATTGCAAAATTAAAACTATCTACCAGTCTTTTGTCTCTTGCTCTCTCCTTTTTTATATCCCATTTATACCTATCTTTCCTATGAAACAAGGAAAATATTGATTTTCTCCCTTTTTTATTTTCTCCATCTTTATTTTTTTTCGCCAAAACTTCTGCTCCTTTCTATTTTTTATCTTTTATAATTAAATTTACTCAAAATTTCTTCTTCCCGTTTTCTCATAACAACTTTGTCTTGCTCTTCAATATGATCGTATCCCAATAAATGTAACATTCCGTGACACAAAACATAATAAAATTCCCGCTCATCAGAATGTCCATATTCACTAGATTGTTCTTTCACACGCTCGATTGAGATTACAATATCGCCAAGCATATTCACTGCTCCGAAATTTTCTGTTTCATTGTATGCAAAGGAAATTACATCGGTTGGAGCATCTTTTTGACGGTATTCACAGTTTATTTCCTGAATTTGCTCATTTGTTGTAATTAATAATGATAAATAGTATTCATTTTTGTCAAATTCTTCCTTGTATTCGTCTTTTAAAATGTAACCAACAAATTCCTTTATTTTTTCTTCATCAAAGAAATTATCAATTTTTTCAATATCATAAGTTATATCAATATCCAGCATAGTTTTCTCCATTTTTTAGTTTTAATTTTTTTTCATTTTTTCATCCATTTTAGGATATTTTATTCTTTCGTGATAAACACCTTGTAATGTATTTATAAATGATTGGACTACTTTTTCTATTTCTCCTAAAGTCAAGTCAGAATCACTTAGCTGCTTGTCGTCCATTTTTGATTTTACTAAATACCTTATAAAATTTTCAATTCCTTCCTTGCTTTTGTTTTCAAGCGTTCTTGTAGCGGCCTCCACCGTATCTGCCAACAAAATAATTCCTGATTCCTTCGTTCTAGGTTTAGGCCCGCTGTATCTGAAATTGCTTTCTACCACTTCTTCTCCGTTTTCCAACGCTTTATAATAAAAATACTGTGTTAAGGTTGTTCCGTGATGTTCCAGTATTACATCTAAAATCTCTTTTGGCAATTTATTTTCTTTTCCCATAATGTAGCCGTCTTTTGTATGCGAAGTCAGAATTAATGCACTTAACGACGGTTTTATCTTATTATGTGGATTTACTCCATCTCGCTGATTTTCTACAAAAAATTCTGGACGTTTCATTTTACCTATATCATGATAATATGAAGCAATCCTTGCAAATGTAGCATTTGCACCAATACTCTCAGCCGCTCCTTCCGCCAGCGCTCCAACCATTATACTATGATGAAAAGTTCCAGGAGCCTTCATAAGCATCTGTTTAAGCAATGTATGTGAAAAATCGCTCAGTTCCAGCAATTTCATCGTTGTAAGAATTTCAAAGTAATCTTCAAAATACGGCAATACCGCAAGTGACAACATTCCAGTCAAAACACCTGAAAATACTGAAAATACTATCATTAACATCATCAGCCCAAAGCTTGACTGGTTAACAAGTCCATAACTAAATGACATCAAAGCCTGAAATATCCCCAAAAAGAAACTTAATTTTACAATATCACTTCTGCTTACAAGGCTTGCAGCTTTATAAATCGCAACTAATGAAACTGCTATTGTAACTAAAAACCAGGATTCTTCCCGCGATAAAATAATCATATTGGAAAATGTCATTATAATTGCGTAAACTCTATTTCCTAGAATTGTAGAAATAATCGGAAGCATTGCAAATGGAAGTAAATAAATAAAAAATTCATTGTTCAAAAACAAAATATAGATGGTGTTTACAAACATTATTGTGAGAAGTGTCGGATAAAACGCTTTCGATTCTACAACTTTTTTCGCGTTTTTTCTGAGTAAATAATAAATTAAAATCATAAGAAGCGAAAATGTAGCAGCAAGTCCAACTATTTTTCTGAACTTGTCTCCATTTCTTACCAGATTTAACTTTTCCAGCTTTAAAAGCGCATCTGAATCAATCGTCTCGCCTTTTTTTACAATAATGTCTCCTTTATAAATCTTAATTTCCTTATCCCTTAACGACATCATATTATCTGCAATTTTTTTCTTTGTAGCCTCTTCATTAATAACCAGATTTGGCTTTATAAAATTTTGCAGCACTTTCATATCCAGATTATCAGCTTTTATATCTTTTTTTCGTATTATTTTTGACAGATTTTCCATTTTATAAATTCCATCACTATAAATTTCTGATATAATGTCCGTCAGATTTACAGAATACTCAACATTTTCAGTTCTTGCCTTTATTTCCTTAATATCCTCAACCGAAAACGTGTACTTATTATCTTTTATATACCCTTTAATCGCTGCATCATCAGATAAATTTCGTACATCACGTAAAAATTTGTTAAGCGAAATTATAGTTTCTCTATTCACATCCTTCAGTTTATCAAATTCAGGCTGTGTCGTTTTCATTATTTTTTCTTCAATGCTGTCATCTAAAATATCCACAAAATAAGATACATTTTTATATGCTACAATATCAGATTTTGCAATGCTTCCAACAACATAATTAACATTTAATCTTGACATTTCAATAACTACACCAAATATCATAAATGTTATTGTCAAAATAATAAACCTGAAAGTAAATCTGTTTTTGATGTTAAATTGAGTTTCCTTAGTTTTTGCATTTTTTTCTTTTACTTCAAAAACGAATTCCCTCCCTAATACATCTAATCTCATTTTTCCTTTCCTTTCCTAAATTTTATAAAACTCCCTTTTTTATTAAAACTTTCTATTTCATTCTTTTTAAAATATTACTTTTACTTTCGATCACCTTGTTTTGTGGCAAAACCGTCAAAAACTTCTTCCCATACATTTTTTTTATTATCCTGTTATCAAGAATTATAATATTCCCGCTGTCAGTTTTACTTCGTATAAGCCTTCCAACTCCCTGCTTAAACTTAATTACAGCTTGCGGAACCTGATAGTCATTAAACGGATTTTGTCCATTTTTTCTAATATTTTCAATAATTGCCTCAGTTACAGGATCATTTGGCACTTTAAACGGCAATTTTGTAATAATTACTGATTTCAGCTGTTCTCCCTGCACATCGACACCTTCCCAAAAGCTGTCTGTCCCAAATAATATTGGATTTTTAGAATTTTTAAATATTTCTATCATTTCATGTCGTGGAAAGTCATTTTGCTTTATAAGCGTATATTCCTTTTCTGAAAAATGTGATTTTAACTGGTTGTACAAAAAGTTCAAGGCACTGTATGAAGTAAATAATAAAAAACAATGTCCTTTTGTACTTCTTATAGCCTCTTCAATAAATCCAGTTAAATCCCTCATAAATTCAATATTTGTTGGATCGAGTGCATCTTCTGGAATATAAACTTTCATTTGTTTTTCATAATTAAATGGAGATTTTACAATTCTTTCATCTATTTTCCTTCGATTTTCCTTCATAAGCCCAATACTTTTTTTATAATAGTCAAACTTATTGTCAACAGCAAGTGTTGCTGAAGTAAAAACCATCCTATCCATTTTTGTAAACAAATTATCATTCAGTTCATCCGAAATATCAAAAGGCGTTGCATATAATTTTACATTTGGACGGACTGTAGTAACATTAGCCCAGTAAACATACCCTTCTTCTTTCCCTTCCAAAATAAACTCAAATTTCTTATAATACTGCTTCAATCTTTCATAGTATCTTGAAAATTCAAATAAAAAACCCTCTTTGTCTTCTAAATTATAATTGCTCACAGTATTTAAAAACTTGTTAATTCTTATAACTAAATTTCCATAACTTTCCTTAAATTGTCTGTTAATTTCCATAACTTCACGAAAATCCTTGTTACTTCGCATTTTCTGCTTATCAATCTTTATCTTGATTTCCCTGTTGTCATTATTTTCCGAAAAAAGATAAATCAATTTATCAAAAATATCTATCCCTTTATCGTAAAATACGTTTAATTCCGCAATAACATCTTCCTTCAATTCATCAACTTTTTCATATTCTTCACTTGAAAGACTTTCATTCAAATAAGTCATTAACCTAACAATAGCCCCACCATTGCTGGAATTTACGACACGTCTATTATAAATATTCCCCATAAGCCGTCCAAATGATATTTTTGACGTTTCAAAAGTAAAATAATTTCGAGCCGTATCTTCTATATTGTGAGCCTCATCAAAAACAACAATATCATAATTTGGCAAAATTGAATAATTTGTATAAAATCCTGTCTGATTTCTAATTGCTAAATCTGCAAAGAACATATGATGATTAACAATAAGAAGTGTTGCATCCGCAATATTTTTTCTAGCATTAAAAAAGTGGCATTTTGAATAATACGGACACTTTACTCCTTTACACATATCCGCTTCACTATTCACTTTTTCCCAGATACTGTTTGAAATTTCGTATTTTAGCTCATTCCTGTCACCTGTTCTTGTAACATTTTTATCCCAGTCAATAAGATTTCTTATAATATTTTTTTCAGTTTTTTCCTCTTCCGTATCTGTTTCCTTCTCTGTAACATCTATATTGTAAAGTTTTCTCTTACAAAGATAATTCCCTCGTCCCTTTACAATCTGATAATTAAAGTCCTCATCAATAATTTTCTTTAAAAGCGGAATATCCTTATTAATAAGCTGTTCCTGCAAGTTAATCGTATTTGTGGAAACAATCACCTTTAGATTATTTTCAATGGCATAAAGCAATGTTGGCAACAAATAGGCAATCGTCTTTCCCGTCCCAGTTCCAGCCTCTACTATAAGTTTCTTATTCTCATTCATACTATTTTCAATAAACTTAGCCATCTCATACTGCTCACGTCGTACCTCAAATTTTCCAAAATTCTTATGAATAGCCCCATTTTCACCAAAATATTCATCCACATCTATTTTTATAAATTCTTTTAAAGGTACAATCACATAAATATCATCCACAGCATTATTCACAATGTATGAAGCTCCGCCAACTTCCCCATACATGCTGGAAATACTCACATCTTCATCAGAAGGAATTAGCACTCCAGACGGATGATTATGTATTATAACTTCATTTTTTCTCATCATATTTAATAATGCAGCAACAGAACTGGAATTTCCTCTCGCAATAACTTCGACTGCAGAAACAAGCCCCTCTCCATCAGGAATCCCTCTGAAAAAGACTTCATTCCCGCCAGATTCACTGATTTCCAAACGCATATCTTCCATTGCCTTTGCACTAATAAATTCAGCAACTTTCATCTTTCCTCCTATAGTAAAGATTTTACTATATAATAGGCTTTTTTTCAACTTTTCTTTTTAAAAATATAGAAAAAAGCCATTTAATATAATTTTAAAAATTATATAAACAGCTTTTTTAAATTTAGTTTTTAATTGTTAATTTCAATTTTTTAGGCTTTATTCGTTAATTGAACCATTCCCAGAGCTTTGAAGACTGCAGCTTTTATCTTTTCCATTTTCTGTATAGACAGCTTCATTTCCTTTCATATGGATAGAAATATTTCCATTTGAATATCTTTCTCCACTACCAGATGTTGCTGAACTTAAAGTGTGAATTCCACCATAACCGTCAGCTACTTTTACTTTGTCTGTAGAAACATTTTCAACTGTTATATCTTGATAACCGTCACAGCTGTATTTTCTCAATAAATTACTGCTAGAACTTTGGTTGTTGCTGCTTGAGTTTCCATTTTCTGTCATATAGCAACTTTCATCACTTCCTGCTTTTGTGAAGACTGCGTCATTTCCTTTTATGTGGATAGAAACTCCTCCACCTGTGTACTCTTCTCCACTACCAGATTTTGTTAGTTTCAAATTGTATACTTTTCCATTACTGTCTGTCAATCTTACCTTGTTTGTTGAAAGATTTTCTACAGTTACACTACTGCTGCTGCAGCTAAATTGTCTTGTCAAAGTTGACTTGTTTGATACTTTTCCTTTTGAATAGCCGATGGAGCTAAACGCTAAAACTCCAATTAAAGCTGTCAAAAGCATTCTTCTTGTTGATTTCATCATACTCACTCTCTTTTCTTCAGATTTATTTCTATTATATTCCAAACTCCTAAAATGAACCATAGAAATTATGTGAACTCATTAATACAGCTCAAAAATTTATAAGCTCTCTTCTTAAGTAATTGGCTATAACGATATTAGAAATTTTAAACTCCTCTAAAATTTCGACACAAGTATACCACAATTTTTTCTTCATTTCAATAGCCTATAAAAAATTTTTTTTATATATGTTTTAATTGCGACAATCCTTTATTTTAGCGGGAAAACTAAATATTTAAAATCAAAATTCATTATTTAATTCATATATTTATTAAAAATATTATAAAAAATATTAAATATTTACACATAAATTTGAAATAATTACAAAATTAAAAGATAAAATAAAGAAATATCATGTATAATTCTATAGCAAGATTACTTTAAAACTGATCTCAAAAGTTATGACTATTTCACTTAAGCCCTAACACTATTTAATTTTATCAATCTAACTATTAAAAGGGTTTAAGCATATAGCAAAGGAGTATGCGTTCTCCTAAATTAACGTAAATTTTTTATAAAGGAGCTTTTATGAGAAAAAAAACAATTTTGACATTAATTAAGGAATATTTTTTTATTGGACTAGGAACTTTTATCCTGGCATTTGGATTACATTTTTTCTTTTTCCAGAACAAAATAGCAAGTGGGGGAGTAACTGGACTGGCGTTGGTTGTAAACAGCATTTTTGGGATTTCAACGGGACTATTTGTTGCGATTAGCAATTTTATTCTATTTGCACTTGCATTTATTGTAATCAGCGGACAATTTGGCGTAAAGAGCATTTATGCTACGGTACTTTTATCAGTTTTTCTTTCATATTTTGAAAAATTTTATCCTAGCTACACTCTTACAAAAGACTTGATTTTAGCCACAATCTTTGGTAGTGCAATATGTGCTTTAGGAATAACGATTATTTATTTTTATGAAGCTTCTACTGGCGGTACTTCAATCATTGCGAGAATCCTTACAAAATATTGCCACATCAGTTACGGAATGTCTAGCTTCATCGTAGACGCAATTGTTACTCTTTTAGCGATTTTCGCTTTTGGAGTTGAACTGGGACTTGTGGGACTTTTAAGTGTCTATGTAACGGGATTTATCATTGACAAGTTTATTGAAGGATTTAATTCACGTAAGCAAATTATGATTATCACTTCAAACAAGGACATCGTGCTAAACTACATTTTAAAGGACTTTGACAGAGGTTGTACTGTACTTAAAGCCGTTGGAGGATATTCTGGTGCTGAAAAAGATATTTTATTAACAATTATTGAAAGAAGACAATTCATCCGATTGAGAAAATTTCTGAAAACTCACGATCCTACTTCATTTGTAACAGTTACAGATACAACTAAAGTTTTTGGAGAAGGTTTTGACCAGCTGCATTAATTTTAAAAATAAATATTGATAAAAACTTCTGTTTTTTGATATAATAATAGAAGTAGATTTTTTAATTAACTAAAAGGAAAAAAAATCATAAGAAACGAAAGGACAAAATTAAGAATGATTAGTGTTTTAAAGGGAATGAAAGATAGATATTCTGATGATGTAAAAAAATATGATTTAATTGTTGACACAGCAAAAAGTGTATTTGAAAAATATGGATTTGAACGAATTATAACGCCTATTCTGGAAGAAACTGAGCTTTTTAGACGTGGTGTTGGAGATGAAACAGATGTTGTTTCAAAGGAAATGTACGAATTTGTAGATAAAGGTAATAGAAATGTTACGATGCGTCCAGAAGGTACTGCTGGAGTCGTGCGTGCCTATTTGGAAGCTGGTTTCCACAAATCCTCTCCGATTGTAAAATGGTTTTATCATGGTCCAATGTACCGTTACGAAGCCCCACAAAAAGGAAGATTCAGGGAATTCCACCAAATGGGTATTGAAATGTTTGGAGTCCGTTCTGCTTACCTTGATGCAGAAATCATCCGAATGGGATGTGAATTTCTTGAAAAACTTGGAATTACTGGCTTAGTTGTGGAAATAAACAGTCTAGGAAATATTGAATCAAGAAAAAAATACATTGATGATTTAAAAGCATTTATGGAAAAGAGACTGGATAAACTTAGTGATGATTCAAAACGAAGATACACAACAAATCCTCTAAGAGCCTTGGATTCAAAAGACAAAGGCGATCAAGAACAATTTATCAATGCTCCAAAATTATACGATTATCTTGATGAGGAAAGTAAAAATTATTTTGAAAATACAAAGAGATACCTTGAATTAATGAATATTAATTATGTGGTAAATGACAAGCTAGTGCGTGGACTTGACTATTACTCAGATACAGTATTTGAAATAAAATCTAATAAATTAGGCTCACAGGCAACTGTGCTGGCTGGAGGACGTTACGACAGACTTCTTGAAATACTTGGAAATGCAAAAGTGCCAGGAATAGGTTTTGCCGCTGGAATGGAAAGAATTGCAATGCTTATGGATGAAAATTTGATTGCAAAAAAAGAAAACAAAATTTATGTTATTTATTTTGATGAAACAAAAGAATATTTTGTAAAAATAGTAGAAGAACTACGAAAAAATGGAATAAAAGTCAACTTTGACTACAATCCAAAAAGTTTTGGAGCCCAAATGAAAAAGGCAAACCGTGAAAATGCAGACTATGTATTGATTTTAGGAGAAGATGAACAAAAAGAAAATGTAATTACAATGAAGAAATTTAGTACCGGAGAGCAGGAAAAATACAGTTTTGAGCAAGTTTTGAAACATTTTGAAAGAAAGAGTCTTGAAAAATAGGGGGGGGTATGGGAAATTTAATAAATTTTTTAGCTATTATTTTGGGTAGTTTGATAGGATTTTTCATAGGCCATAAATTTAAAAATGAAATGAAAGATCTTATAATGGAGTGTGCCGGACTATTTATAATAGTTGCTGGTTTGAAAAGCACGATAAATTCAAATCGAGATATTATTGTTTTAATTTATCTGATTATCGGTTCGATAATTGGACAAATCATAGATATTGATTTAAAATTAAAAAATTTGGGATTATTTTTGGAAAAAAAACTTAATTTTGCTATCAAAAATCCAGAAACTAATGATACTGAAAAAAGTTTTGCAAAAGGCTTTTCAACTGCTACAATTTTATTTTGTACAGGAGCAATGGCAATTGTAGGAGCAATAAACAGCGGACTTACAGGTGACGATACAACGTTAAAGATAAAAGCAATTTTAGATGGAGTAATTTCCATCGTTATAACATCTCTATATGGAATAGGCGTTATGTTTTCAGCTGTTTCAGTTTTTATTTACCAAGGATTTTTCTATCTTTTTGCCAATTATCTAAAACCATATTTAACTGAAAAAACAATTTCAGATATAAATTTTCTTGGTGGAATAATGGTTATGGCAATCGGAGTAAATTTATTATTAAAAAAAGAAATAAAAATTGCAAATATGTTGCCGGCATTATTTATACCAATTATTTTAGAGATTTTTATATAAATAAATTAAAAGAAATTTGAATATAAGGAAAGGAAATAAAATGTACAGAAATTATAAATTAAATGAATTAAAAATGGAAAACATCGGAGAAGAAGTTGTTTTATCTGGATGGGTTTCAAAAGTTAGGGATTTGGGGCATTTCACATTCATTGATTTGCGAGATAGATATGGAATTACTCAAATTTTAGTGAATGAAGAAGTTTCAGGAAAAGAGCTTTTTGAGGAAGCTAGAAAATTAAAAAATGAGTGGGTTATAAAAGTTACTGGAAAAGTGGCTGAAAGAAGCAGCAAAAATAAAAATATTCCTACTGGAGATATTGAAGTTGAAGCCAAAAATATTGAGATTTTGAGCCGTTCTAAGCAATTGCCATTTGAAATTGATGAAACAGGCAATCTTAATGAAAATATGCGGCTAACTTACAGATATTTAGATATAAGACGCCCAAGAATGTTAAATAACATTATAAAAAGAAATGATATGCTGTTTTCAATTAGAAAATTTATGAATGAAAATGGATTCTTGGACATTGACACTCCTATTCTAGCGAAAGCCACTCCCGAAGGAGCAAGAGATTTTATAGTTCCAAGCCGAATAAACAAAGGTGACTTTTACGCCTTGCCACAATCTCCACAGCTATTTAAGCAAATCCTTATGGTATCAGGTGTTGATAAATATTACCAGCTTGCAAAATGTTTTAGAGACGAGGATTTAAGAGCCGACAGACAGCCTGAATTTACACAATTGGACTTCGAAATGTCGTTTGTTGAACAGGAAGATATTTTAAATGTGACAGAATCACTTGCAAAACAAGTGTTTAAAGATGTTACAGGCATTGAAATTACTGAAAACTTTGAAAGAATGAGCTATGATGATGCAATGAATTTTTATGGTTCAGATAAGCCTGATCTAAGATTTGACATGAAATTGATTGATTTATCCAAAGAAACACAAAATTGTGGATTCGGAGTATTTGAAAATGCAGTAAAAGATGGTGGAAGCGTAAAAGCAATTGTCGCTCCAAATGCTGAAAAATTTTCAAGAAAATACATTAAAGATTTAGAAGACTTTGTAAAAACATATTTTAAAGCAAAAGGACTGGCTTATATCAAAATCAACGAAAATGGCGAAATTAATTCTCCAATTGCAAAATTTTTTACCGAAGAAAAATTAGCTGAAATTACTCAAAAATTAGGAATAAAAAATAATGAAATTGCTTTAATTTTAGCTGATAAATACAAAATTGTCCACGATGGACTAGGAGCATTAAGGCTAAAACTGGGAGAAGAGCTGGAATTAATTAACAAAGATTCATTCAAATTCCTATGGGTAGTTGATTTCCCAATGTTTGAATGGAGTGAAGAAGAAAACAGATACAAGGCTCAACATCATCCGTTTACTTCAATAAAGCAGGAAGACAGAAAATATCTTGATTCAAATGAACTTGATAAAATAAAGACAGATTCCTACGATATTGTTCTAAACGGTTATGAAATCGGTGGAGGAAGTATCAGAATTCATGAAGAGGAATTACAGGAAAAAGTGTTTGAAAAATTAGGGCTTAGCAAAGAAGAACAGCAAGATAAATTTGGCTTCTTTCTGGAAGTTCTGAAATATGGAGTACCACCACACGGAGGGCTTGCCTTTGGAATAGACAGATGGCTTATGGCAATGCTAAAGGAAAACTCTATAAAAGAAGTAATTCCATTCCCTAAAACAAATAAAGGACAGGATTTAATGACTGGAGCTCCTGCTGAAATCGAAGAAAATATACTTGCAGAAGATTTAAGAATAAAATTATTGAAAGTTGAAGAATAAAATCAGGAGAGATTAACATGATATTATTATTTGGTACAAAAACTCTGACAAAACATTTAGGAAAACTGGAAAATTGCTACTGTGAAAGATGCCACAATACGTCTGATTGGAATTTTCTCGAATACAGACATTGGTTTACCTTATTTTTTATCCCCGTTTTCCCCATAAGTAAAAGGTTCGAACTTTTGCAATGCCCTATTTGTAGACAAAGTTACGAAGTTCCAAATTAAAAAAGCCACATAATACTGCACCTGTATCTTGGATATAAGATTGAAGGTGTAGTTTTTTTTATTAATATAAAGAAAATAAAACTAGAGAATTTTTTTTGTGAACAAGGAAAATCAGCAGGTAAAGATACTTTAATTTTATATATTTTTTATAACAAATGTTTGACATCTGTACAAAATATTCTCAATTTTTTATCATTTTAAAATTGAAAAAATTCTAAAAATATGCTACAATATCAAGCGATATAAAAGATGCATTAACAAAAGCGAGCTTTAGAAAATTAACAAAAATAGCAAAATAAAAATGCTATTAAAATAAAAACAGAAAAAAAATTAGGAGTTGAAATTAGATGTTTCAAAAATTAGACGATGTTGTCTTAAAGCATAAGGAACTTACAGAATTGCTTATGGATCCTGAAGTTGTTTCAGATCCAAAGAAAATTATGGAGTACAATAAGGCTTTAAACAGTATTGATGAAGTTGTTCAAAAATATACATATTACAAAAATCGTAAAGAGGAAATGGAAAGCCTAAAAGAAGATTTGAAAACTGAAAAAGATGCGGAAATGAAAGAAATGATGCTTGAAGAAATTCATTCAATTGAAGAAGAAATTCCAAATCTTGAAGAAGAATTAAAAATTCTTTTACTTCCAAAAGATCCTAACGATGATAAAAATGTTATTATGGAAATCCGGGCTGGAGCGGGTGGAGATGAAGCAGCGTTATTTGCAGCTGATATTTTCAGAATGTTTACAAGATATGCAGAAAGAAACCGTTGGAAAACTGAAATCATCGACAAAAGCGAAATCGGTGTCGGTGGACTGAAGGAAGTAACATTCTTGATTAAAGGACATGGTGCTTATTCAAGATTAAAATTTGAAAGCGGAGTTCATCGTGTACAGAGAGTTCCGGCTACTGAATCTTCTGGAAGAGTTCATACATCTACAATTACAGTTGCGGTATTGCCTGAAATAGACGATGTAAGTGAAGTTGAAATTAATCCAAGTGATTTAAAGATTGACACATACAGATCAAGCGGAGCGGGTGGACAGCACGTAAATACTACTGATTCTGCTGTAAGAATTACTCATTTACCAACTGGACTTGTAGTAACTTCACAGGATGGACGTTCACAAATAAAAAATAGAGAAGCTGCAATGAAAGTATTGGCTTCTAAATTATACGAGATGGAATACGAAAAACAAAGAAGTGCAGTTGAAAGCGAAAGACGTTCGCAAGTTGGAAGTGGAGACAGATCTGAAAAAATCAGAACTTATAACTTCCCGCAAGGAAGAGTTACGGATCATAGAATTAAATTGACACTTCATAGACTTGAAGGCGTTCTAGATGGAGATTTGGACGAAATGATTGATGCCTTGATTGCTTATGAGCAGGCGGAATTATTAAAAGAAGTTGGAAATAGTAATGAATAATTTGCTTGATATTTTGAATAAATCAGTTAATTATTTGGAGAAAAAAAATATAAAAAATGCACGATTGGTAGCAGAAAGTATTATATCTGAAGTAATGGGAATGGAAAGAATTATGCTTTATGCTGAATTTGAGCATTTAATGTCAGAAGATGAATTGACAAAAATCAGAAAAAAATTAAATGAAACAGTAAATAAAATATCTGAAAAAGATATTTTTGAAAATATGGAAAAATCTAAAAAGCAATTAAAATTTTTACTTGATAAAAGTATTTCCTATTTGGAAAAAAATAATATTAATGAAAGCAAGTTAATTGCGGAAATTGTATTTTCACATATTCTAGAAATTGACAGAATGATGCTTTTTACAAAATATAGAAATGAAATTGAAGATGAGAAGATTGAAAAAATCAGATATTTTATAAAAAAAATTGGGCAGGAAAAATTTCCAGTTCAATATTTATTAAATGAGCAGGAATTTTTTGGAAGAAAATTTTATGTCGATAAAGGAGTTTTAATTCCACGCCAAGATACAGAAGTTCTAGTTGAAAAGGCAATTGAAATTTTGAAAAATGATACTCTGAAAAAAAACATTTCAGAAAAAAATTCAAAAAATCGAAAAAAAATACTTGATATTGGCGCTGGAAGTGGTATAATAGGAATATCAGTTGCATTAGAAATAAAAGATTCTTATGTACTAGGAATAGATATTTCAGAAAAAGCTCTTGAAACTTCAGAGAAAAATAAAGAGATTTTGAATGTTAAAAATATAAAATTCTTAAAATCCAATTTATTTGAAAATATCGAGTTTAAAGAGTTTGATATGATAATATCAAATCCACCTTACATTTCTTTTAATGAGGTTGGTATTATGTCAGATGACACTTTATTGCACGAGCCAAGTGATGCACTTTTTGCAGAAAATGACGGATTATATTTTTACTATGAAATTTGTCAGAATGCACTTGACTATTTAGCTGATTCTGGATATTTGTTATTTGAAATTGGCTATAAACAAGGTAATAATGTTGCAGAAATCATGACAAGTTCAGGTTTTAAAAATGTGGAAGTTATAAAAGATTTAACTGGATTGGATAGAGTTGTTGTAGGACAAAAAATTAAAAATAAAATTTAAAGATAAAAAAAATGATTAAGTATCTTTATTTTTTAAAAGTTATTTAATTGAAAAAGAATGGAGATGAATTGATGATTAGTGATAGGAGATTTTTTAAAAGGACAGGAATATTATTGTTAGGGTTAACACATTCAGTAGTATCATTTGGAAATGAAATTAAGGAGGTAGCATTATCGAAAGAAAATGTTTCAACTGTAACTACGCAAAAAACTGAACCAACAATAACAGCTTCAGCAAAAACTGATAAATCTAAATTGGAACAATTAATCAAAAATCAGTATAATAATAAAAATATTGACTTAAATGTAAATACAAGCTTAAAAAATATGCGTGACAGCGGAAGTTATGAAAGACCAAACACAAATGAATATACTGCAAACAGAAAAACACAGCAAGGAACACCTGATATGAAATTATCAAAAGAACAATTATTATCTGTGGCAGAGAAAATTTTCCAAAACGAAACAGGTGGAGTAAGAAATAATTTAGTTGACTGGAATGATGGGGAAAACTTTCCGTCGCTTGGAATAGGACATTTCACTTGGTTTAAGGCTAGTGGTGGAAGAAGTGATTTTGGTGACAGTTTGCCTGATATGATAGCTTATTATAAGCAAAAAGGAATTGAATTGCCAAAATTGTTAGCAGAGTCTAGATATTCACCTTGGAAAAGTAAATCAGAATTAATGGCTAAAAAAGCGAATGGAGATAAAGATATTCAGGAGTTAATCGCATTTTTTGATAACACGAGAGATATTCAGGTAATGTTTATTTATGACAGGTTAAAAGATTCTCTTAGTAAAATGATAGAGGCTTCTTCAAATAAAGAAAACTTAAAAAATCAATTTGAAAGAATGGTAAATACTCCTAATGGACTTTATGCTTTAATCGATTATGTAAATTTTAAAGGAGAAGGGTTAAAAGGCGTTTCTTCATATAACAATATAGCTTGGGGATTAAGACAAGTATTGGAAAATATGAAAGGAACAGCAACTGGACAAAGTGCATTAGTAGAATTTAGTAATTCAGCTAAATATGTATTGGAAAAACGTGTACAAAATGCTCCAAGAAATGAAAGAAGATGGCTGCAAGGTTGGTATAACAGAGTAGACACATACAAAACATTTGAAATTGGAAAAGCATATTAATTTAAATAACAAATGTAGCAGGGAATTGTTAAAGATTCCCTGTTTCTTTTAGAAAATAAAAAATAATAGGAAAGTGAGAAAAAATAATTCAAATGAATATTTCAGATTTCGATTTTGAACTTCCCGAAGAACTGATAGCGCAACATGCTGTTGAACCAAGGGATCATTCAAAATTATTAGTATTAAATAAAGATAAAAAAACTTTGGAACATAAAAAGTTTTACAATATTATAGATTATTTAAAAAAGGACGATGTTCTTGTAATTAACCGCACAAAAGTCATTCCAGCAAGATTATTTGGACATAAGGAAAACGGAGTCGTATTAGAGTGCTTTTTGTTGAAAAGATATGATTTATACACTTGGGAAGTTTTACTTAAACCTGCCAAAAAATTAAAAATTGGACAGAAACTTATATTTTCAGATGGAATTTTGAAAGCAGAACTTTTGGAAATTAAGGAAGATGGAAATAGAATTATAAAATTTAATTTTGAAGGAAGATTTGAGGAAATTTTAGATAAACTGGGAGAAATGCCACTTCCACCGTACATTATGGAAAAATTGGAGGACAAAAACAGATATCAGACTGTTTATGCAAAAGAAGGTGAATCTGTGGCAGCTCCAACTGCAGGGCTTCATTTTACAAATGAATTATTAGAAAAAATTCGTGAAAAAGGAATAACTATTGCAGAAGTATTTTTGGATGTGGGACTTGGAACTTTTCGACCAGTACAGGTGGAAAATGTTTTAGATCATAAAATGCACAGTGAAAAATACCGAATACCAGAAGAAACGGCTAAAATTATTAATGAAGCTAAAAAAAAGGGAAATCGTGTAATTGCAGTAGGAACAACATCAGTAAGAACATTGGAATCTTCAGTTGATGAAAATGGAAAATTAAAGGCATCAGAAGGTAATACAAATATTTTTATTTATGGAGATTATAAATTTAAAATTATTGATGCAATAATTACAAACTTTCACTTGCCGAAATCAACTTTAATTATGTTAATTTCAGCATTTGGAGGAAAAGAATTTATTTTTGAGGCTTATAAGAAAGCTGTTGAAGAAAAATATAGGTTTTATAGTTTTGGAGATTCAATGTTTATTTATTAAAATAGTAATTTTGATGAGAAGCATAAAAAAACTGTTTCATAAAATTTACAGAACTAAATCTATGAAACAGTTTCATTTAATTAAAATTATCATTTGTGTAGGATTATTAAATTACTAAAATTATAAAATATTAAATGTTGTTTATATTAAAATATTTAATAATTACAACTTGTAAATGAACTATTCCCTATAGAAAAGGGAAACCTTTTACTAGTATTCTAGAATCTAACAATATATATGTTATAACCATATCTAGATTTTGCTTCTCTTACTATTTCATCTGATGAATTAGTTACATCATATGCTCCTGCTGCTTTTAATCTTTGGTACATTGAGTAATCTCTTACATATAATTTTTCACCGTATAAATTAGATCGTATAGACTTAATATCCTCAAGTATTCCTTCTGAGCTTGAGGCATTAGATTTATATTTAATAATGTTCCAATCATTATCTATGTAAATTGCATTTTTTGCATCAGAATCATTAAGAAATCTATTATTTTCTATATATGTTCTAGACATACTTGCTAATCCAATAACTGCAGTAGCTAAAAATATAACCAATAATTTAAATTTTTTCATAATAAAGGCCTCCTTACAATAAACATTTAATAAAATTAATTTTAGATAATTAAGTTATGTCAAAATCTTTATTTAAATAAACTTATTTCTTTTCAACATAAGTATACCTTAAAGATTGATAAAAAGCAATGTAATCAATGTTTTTTATTAAATTTTGTTCATTTATTATTAATTTTTGGAAAAATCATTAATATTTCTATAATAAATTTAAAATATTTGATGTTAAGTTTATAAAATCAAGTAATTTTGAGTTTTTTTATTTTAAAAAATTATTTAATTATTTTATTTTTAAAATTAGAAAATTTATAAAATAATAAAAAAATATTAAGATTACTAAAAAATATTCTTGAAAAATTAAAAAAAGTGTTATACTATAAATAAAAGGAGATGAGATTGTTATGAAAAGTAAACTTTTTAATAGAATGACGTTATTTTTAATATTTCTTATGATAGTTTTTACTGTCAGAGCAGATAAGGAACATTCTTCTGGAATAGGTGTTCATCTTATGTCACTTTATGAATATCCAGTTAAAGGATATGAAAAATATGGAAAAATCAATAGAATTCGTTATAAGAATGATTTTTATGATCCTGTTAATTATCCTGATCATGGGATAAAGTTTGTGGTTCATCAAAATGGAGTGAAAGTGAAAGTTGAACAAGTAGAATACATTGGGGGAGATAGCGATTCTAGATATGAAACTTTAGGTACCCTTTTTGAAATATCTCCTATAAAAGGAAAAGTTTACGCTTTTGATGGAGTATTGCCTGAAAGTGCAGCTACTCAAAGAATGACAGTGGAGTATAAAGGGAAAAAAATAAAATATTATTTAGATTATGGTTTGAGACTTATAATGACAGATGAAGAGGAAGGGCCAGAAGATACGGAAGTTGTGGAACTTTTTTCAGGAGATACAGGCGATAGAGATTAAATCTAAAAAAATAGAAATAATATGAAGAATATTCAGAAAAAATCTTTTATAGAAAACAAAAAAATAATAGGTGAAGAAATATTTAAAAAGTAAATAAATTTTAGATATTTATATAGAAAACCTAACAAATTCGAATAATACTTCTTCCTTAAAAAAAACATGATCTTCAAACTTACAATTTTTACTGTAGTTTTTAGATCATGCTATTTTTTTATTTTCTTTTTCAACAATTTGAATCTAACTTTCAAAAAGCTAATTTTTAGTTTAAAAACTTATAAAATATTAACTAATTAAGTATAATAGAACTATCATAATCATTGAAAAGTTCAACTAATTGGCTATATTCTATTATTCCTTCGTGAATACCTTCAATTTTAGAATTTTGTATTTTCAAATTATATGGAACTCCCTTAACTTTGAATGCATTCATTATTGTTCTTTCCATATCATAATAAACTGGGAAAGTAAAATTATTTTCAGTTACATATTTTTTTGTATTTGCCAATGTTGTTTTTTTACTTGTAAATATAACCACTACATTTACTCTATCTTTATTTTCTTCATAAAATTTTTGAACTTCAGGTAATTCAGTACGGCAATGTGGACACCATTCTGCAGCAAAAACTAATAATGTAGGTTTACCATTATTAAAAATTTTTCTGCTTTTTGTACTGACCCTATTAAAATCTTTTAGCTCAAAATTAGGAATTTTAGCTCCTTTTTCCACATTTATTTGTAAAGGTTTCCCATAACCAATTAAAAATGTCATAAACATTGAAACAATAATTAGTAATTTTCTCATTTCTTCATTTTCCTTTCTATATTTTTTTCAAAATCTAAATTACAATTTTGAAATCTTTAAACATATTATATAACATTATTCAAGATATGTAAATTTTTTTTTGCTAAAAATATAATTTTTTCTCTACTAATATTTATTTTTTGTTCTATAAATATCTCCTAAACTCTTTAATTATAATGTATTTTCATATAAAAGATAACTTAAAAATATTTAGAATTATTATTTTTGTATTCTCTTCAAGATTATTTTTATAGCTTCACTTATATTTTTTATTTTAATTAACTCATCATTTTTTATCCATTTTGATACATCTGTATCTGCATATCCTAAAGATTCCAAAGCTAGTTTTAAGTCTTCTTTCATTAATAAAATTTCAGAACTAGATATATTGTTTCCATTTAATGTATTACTATTTTCATTAATTATTTCAGAAAATTCTAGTTTTTTTACTTTATCTTTTAAATCTAAAATTATTTTTTGTGCTTTTTTTATTCCTAATCCAGGAACTTTTATAAAAATTTTGGGTTCATTTTCTAAAATAATGTCAACAATTTCTTTTGTATTGAAAGTTGAAAGTATTGCTATCGCCAGTTTAGGTCCTACGCCGTTTACACTTATTAGAGCTTTGAAAAGCTCTCTTTCATTTTGAGTTTTAAATCCATAAAGAGAAATATTATCTTCTTTTACGTTTGTATGAATGTATAATTTTTCTGTACTTTCAATATTGGACATTTTTTCAAATGTTTTTAGTGATATGTAAATTTTGTATGCTAATCCATTTATATCAAGTGCTACATAATCAATTTTTTTTACAGATAATTTCCCACAAATATATTCAAACATTTTTTTCCTTTCTTTTAATTATAATTTTATTAATTCTACTGTTGGGATATTTTCTTCCAAAAACATAATTCCTATTTCTTTAAATTTTTCTTTTCCATCCGTTACATAGTATTTTACTTCTTCATTTTTTTGAGCATCATTTTTTAAAAATTTATTTTCTTTCAATATTTCTTTTAAATCTAATGCAGTTTCTTTTGCAGGATCCACTATTTTTATATTCGGATAAATTTTACTGATTGCTTCTTTTAATAAAGGATAATGGGTGCAGCCTAATATTAATGTATCTATTTTTTCATTAAAATCATCTAAATATGTTTTTATTATTTGATTTACAAGTTTACCGTTCAAAATTCCTTCTTCTACTGCTGGAACAAACAGTGGACAGGCTTTTTGAAAAACTTCTGCTTCTGCATTAAAAAGTTTTATTTCTTCTGTATATTTTTCCGAATTTATAGTTGCTTTTGTTCCTATAACTCCGATTTTGCCATTTTTAGTGGTATTTATTGCTGTTCTTGCACCTGCTTCAATTACTCCAATAATTGGAATTTTGAAAATCTCCTTTAACTCTTTTAAAGCAAGAGCTGTCGCTGTATTACAAGCTACTACAATAGCACTTACATCCTTTTCTAATAAAAATTCTACTATTTCTTTTGAATATCGTATAATTAACTCTTTTGTTTTTTCTCCGTAGGGAACTCTTGCCGTATCACCAAAATAATATATTTTTTCATTTGGCAATACTTTTCTAATCTCTTTTAAGACTGTAAGTCCACCGATTCCCGAATCGAATACACCAATTGACATTTTATTTATTTCCTTTCCCGTATAAATTTATAAGTAGTTTAAACAAAAAATTGAGCCGTTTAAAAAAACAGCTCTTTTTTATTTTATTTCATAATTAGTTCTCCGCTGTAAGTCAAGGTTCCGTCTGTTGCAACATATGTTCCTACAATTTTACCTTTACTATTTTTAGATACTCCTGAATTTATATTTACAGTGTATTTTAAATTTGGACGTTGAGTTGCCGTTATTTCCACATCTCTTGATGGATATAAGTTATATTTTTCATTTTCAATTGTGGCTATCGCTATTACGTCATTTTTATTTATAATTTTCATTTTTCTTGCAGAAGATTCAGAATCACTGTCATTTTTTTTCATAAATTTATTAAGGAACTTATTAATAAAATTATCTTTTTTAGGCTCTTTAGTTTCTTTTGAAGTGTTTGCGTTATATGTCTCAATATTATCATAACTGTCAACAGCATGAGTTGCACTAGCAACATTATTTGTGTTATAATTTTTGTTTTTTCTTGCATAGCCGTTGGCATAATAATCGTTAATTTCTTTTGTTCCTATTGCATTTCTGTCTTTTGCCCTATTTGATCCTAAAATAATTGCTATCATTCTTTCTCCGCCTCTGTCTGCTGTCAGAACAATATTTGAACCTGCTGCATTATGGTAGCCTGTCTTAATTCCGTCTACTCCTAATACATTTCCTAGAAGTGAATTTGTTGATGTTACTTTTGTGTTTCCATTATCTACGTAATCTGTTTTATTTTTTGAAAAGTTTAAATATTCGCTGTAATCTTTTACTGTAATTTGAGCTAATTTGTATAAGTCTTTTGCATTTCCCTGATCCATGCATGAACCTGTATAGCTAGGCGGAAGTCCGTGTGGTGAACAGTATCTGAGTGACTCCAGTCCATAACTTCTAGCTTTTTCATTCATTGATTGTACAAAGTTTGGCACATTTCCTCCAACATATTCAGCAAGTGCATATGCGGCATTGTTTGATGATTTGATAATTGTTGCTTTTAATAAATCTCTTACTGTATATTGCTTTCCAGCCGTTAATTTTATTCCATAAGGAACTGATGCTGCTTTTGATGAAACTGTAACCTTATCATCATAAGAAATCATTCCGCTTTTTATTTTATCCAGTGTCAATATTGATGTCATAATTTTTGTTACTGAAGCTAACGGTCTAACAGCTAAACTGTTGTCTTCTTTTATAATATTTCCATTGACATCTCCAATTAGCAATGCTTTATAATCTCGATAATCTGCACCATCAGCAAATGAAAGCGATGATAGTGCTAAAAATGCCATAGAAAATATTACTTTTTTACTATTGTTACTAATTTTCTTTTTCATTCTATTTCTTTCCTCTTTCTATATCTAATAAATTTCAAGAAATAATATATCATTTTTATATTAGTTTTTCATTTGTAAATTTATTGATAAAACTGTTTATAATAATATCAAATTCAAAAGTTATGATTATCTTATTCAAAGTTTATATTTATTTCATTTTTATAATTTGATATTAAAATTTTAATTAATAATCTATATTTAAAGAGTAGTGAGAAAATTCTATTTTTTACTTAAAAAAAAATCGGGAATAATCCCGACTTAAAAATATATTATTTTTATTTATTTTAAAATTCCAGATAAATAAACAAGAAAAAATAGTGTAAATCCTGTTAAATAAATAATTCCTGCAACTGATAAAAACCATAGCCAGACAGGCAGTCTACTGTTATCTTTAACCAGTGAAAAATTAAGATACGAGTATACTGGAGCTGAAACAAATGAGAATATCATAGCAAAATTCATCATCGCAGCTACATTTCCAGCAAAGAAAAATACTATAATCATTGCTATAGCTACTGTTACTGTCATCCATATATTAAAGTGAGATGTCTTAACTTCTCCCTTTTTCATAATTAATCTAAGGCATTCAGCATTGGCACGTGAATAACCGTCTACAACTGTGATTGTCGTCCCAAAAATACACATGAACGCAATAAACGCAATAAGAAGTCCTGACCAGCTTCCAATTACACTTGAATACATCTTGATAAACTGAGCAATATAAGCTGCACTTGCCCCTTTAATCGCTGTACCTGTACCATATTGAATTAATGCCCCTAATGCTAGAAAAACAAAAGCTAGAATTGTTGTAACCCAGTAACCTACATTAAAATCAAGCATGGCGATTTTATGAGGAACTTTCATATTCTGCTGTTTTTCAACTGTCCACATCGAATTAATTGCGGAAATTTCAATTGGGGCAGGCATCCATCCCATTAATGATACGATAAATGGCAATGCCGCAAGTTTCCAAGGAGATGGGGCAACAAAGCCAGGTGCCATAGGATGTTGTTTGAACAATGCGATAACAACTGCAACAATTGTAGCAACTGTCAATGAAATAACGATAAATTTTGAAGAGCTGTCTAAAAGTTTGTAACCTCCAAAAACCATCATTGCAAGCGAGCCTACAAGAACAATTGTAGTAAGTATGTTAATCATTGAAGCCATTGCCGCAGGTGTAAGGCTGCTTAGAAATGTCAATTTCAGAATATTTGCCAAAATTGCCGCCGTCAAAATACCTATTGCCGCAACGTTAATAACTGCAGAAAATATATTCATAATAAAGAATACCCATAAGTAAATTTTTCCCTTTTCTTCATATCCTTCAATTAACGAATGCTTACGTTCCAATGTATATTGAGTCCCAAAACGGAAAAATGGATATTTAAAAATATTGACTAAAATAACGATAATTGCTAATTGCCATCCATATAATGCTCCCGCTTGTGTAGAAGCCACGATATGAGAACCTCCAATAGCTGCTGAAGCCATAAGAATACCAGGACCGAAAGCTTTAAATTTGCTGTACCAGCTTGTGTGTCTTTTTTCCATAAAGATTTTCCTTCTTTCTATAGTTTTTTACTTTTAAAATTTTGACTAAATTCGTTTGATAATCAAATTTTTAAAATTATATAAACGTATTATAGCACTTTGTCCTAAATATTCAAAATTTTTTTAGCAATTTTAAGGATATTTTTATTTTTTATTCTTAGTTTTTCAAAGAAACATTATCCTAATTTAAATACTTCATCTTCAAAATGACATATCATTTCTCCATTAAAAAATTTTCTCATTTTCTGTTCCATCATATCTACAAATAGATATTCACTTTCTAAATGACCAACATCTACAAGAATTCTTCCTTCTTCTAAAGCATCCAAAGATTCATGGTATCGCAAGTCTCCTGTCAAAAAAACATCAATTTTATCAGCAATATCGTACATAAATGAACTTCCACCGCCTGTAACCAGCCCTATTTTTTTTACATAGGAATTTTTATCTCCAACATATCTCACATAGCTTATCCCAAGTGCGTCTTTTATTTTTTCAAGCAAATCTTCTAATTTCATTTTTTCATTTAATATTTTAATTCTGGCAAGTCCGCCATGTACGTGTTCCATTTTATTTTTTATTGAATTATAATCTTCAAATTTATGTTCATTTACAATTATTTTTTCTCCTTCCAAATTAAATTTATCCATTATGAAGTCATTTAATCCATTAATTGCAAAATCTGCATTTGTATGAATTGAATAAACTGCTATTTTATTTTCTATTAATTTTAGTAGTTTTCTTCCATGTAAAGTTTCATTTGTAACTTTTTTAAATCCTGAAAAAATTACTGGATGATGTGAAATTATTAAGTCTACGTTATTCTTTATAGATTTCTCTATAACTTTTTCTGTAACATCCAGACAAAATAAAACTTTATTAACATCTTTTGTATTATCTCCTATCAAAAGTCCAACATTATCCCACTCTTCAGCTATTTTTGGATTAAAGAGTGTATGTAATTCTCCCATTATTTCCCATAATTTCATAATTATTATTTCCTTTCATATGTCTAATTTACTATGTAATTTGTTTCTTCATTATTTTCCACAAAATCATTTCTCATCAAATCAATTGACAATTTATTAAGTGCTTTTTCCTTTAAAATATTCACATTATGACTTGCGATATTTAAGGATTTGGCAATTTCCTTTTCTGTGTAAACTCTGTCATCAAGCCCATAAGCCATTACTAAAATTTGTTCATCCAGATAATTCAGTTTTTTTGGAATATTTTCCAGAATGTACATTTGTGTTATTTTATCAGCTTTTTCCAATATCTGTGTATTTTCAATTAATTCTTCAGGATTAATATCATCAAATAATTTTTCCAGCTGTTCAATGTATTCTGTTGAAACATTCATTTGCTTGCTGATTTCATCCATTGAAAAGCCCATACTCTTATCAACTTTTACTTTTAAATATAAAATATACGATAATTCAGACGATTTAATGTCCTTTAGCAGTTCTTTCTGAAATTCCAAAATATACTTTACAGCAAAATTTTTCACAAAAAATTCAGGTTCTTTAGTAATTCGACTAATTTCATCAAAATAACTTATTCCTGAAATAATTCCAAGCGTAGCTTCCTGAACTGTATCCAAAAACGAGAAACCATATTTTGAATAAAGCAGACTTTCCTTTACAGCTATTTTCAAGTATCTATCAATTAATTCTTCATTTTCATTTCTATTTTTTTTCTCAAGTTCCTTGTATTTTTCCCTTATGTCTTCCAAATACGATTTTATTGTATCTTTTTCTTCAATAAATATATTTTCATCTTCTAAAACTATAAAATCACTTCCATCTGTAGAAGTCCTAACTTCTGGAATATTTTCCAAATAAACAAATTTCAGAAATTCAAAAAATTCATCATCACTTAAGCTATAATTTTCAATTATCTTTTCAAAACTGAAATTTCCCTTTTTCTTAATATCTTCAAAAATATTTTCTAACATTTATTTATCCCCTTATTATAATAATATTTTATTTTAAAACTAAACTCAAAAAATTACGACATTCTACTCAAATTTCACTTTCAATTATTTTCATTAGTTAATTTTAAAGAAATCTAAATATATATCTAAAAGGAGCTAAAAAACTTTAGCTCCTGTAATCTTCCAATTTTTTTCTTCTGCTTGGATGTCTTAATTTTCTTAACGCTTTAACCTCAATCTGTCTGATACGTTCTCTTGTCACATTAAAAATTTTTCCTACTTCTTCCAAAGTTTTTTGTGAGCCATCATCCAGTCCATATCTATATCTGAGTACCATCTCCTCACGCTCATTCAATGTTTTTAATACTTCATCAAGCTGTTCTTTTAACAAAATCCTTGTTGTCGCGTCATAAGGATTTGCAAATTTGTCATCTTCAACAAAATCTCCCAGCTCACTGTCTTCTTCACTTCCAACTGGTGTTTCTAAAGAAATTGGATCCTGATTCATTTCAAGAATACTTTTTACCTTTTCTACTGGTAATTCCAGTTTTTCAGCCAACTCTTCCGCTGTCGGCTCTTTTCCAGTTTCCTGTAAAATAATTCGGCTTTCTTTTTTGATTTTGTTAATCGTTTCAATCATATGAACAGGTATTCTTATAGTTCTTCCCTGATCGGCAATCGCACGTGTTATCGCCTGTCTAATCCACCAAGTCGCATATGTGGAAAATTTAAATCCTTTTTCATATTCAAATTTTTCTACAGCTTTCATAAGCCCCATATTTCCCTCTTGAATTAAATCCAGCATTTTTAATCCACGATTTGTATGTTTTTTAGCAATACTTACAACAAGTCTTAAGTTTGATTCGATTAATTTTTGTTTTGCTTCTTCTTCACCGTCTAACACTCTTTGAGCATAATCAATTTCTTCTTCATAGCTAAGTAATGGAATTTGTCCAATTTCACGTAAATACATTTTTATTGGCTCGTCTACATCCATACTTTCTGCCATTTTCAATAGATCCGTCTGCAATAATTTATCCACTTCCGAATCGTCGATTTCACTTTCCACAAATTCGTCATGAGTATCTTCAAAATCTGATATTTCCATTTTCTCAATGTCCGCTAAAGTTTCGGGAACTTTTAACAAGTCCTCTTTTTCTTTTTTAGTATCTACAATTTGAACACCGTCATCAGTCAGTTTTTTTATTAACTGTTCAATTTTTTCAGTTGAAAATCCAATAGATAAAACAGAATTTATTTCTTCGTAACTTACAACTTTTTGTTCTCGTGCCTGTTTTATAAAATTTGCCAGACTATTTTTTAAATTTTGTTTTTTATCAGACATAACCCAATCTCCTTATTAATATAAATTCATCGTATAATTTTTCAATTTCGTCAATTTTACTAATATTTTTTAATTTTAACAATATTTTTTTCAATTCAAGTTTTTTTATTTTATCATTCTCTTCATCACTTTTTTGTCTTTCTTCGTCTATTTCCCTTTTAATCCATCCAAAATAAATTTCCCTAAAATAAATATCCTTATCTTTAATATCTTTGTCTGCAGAAAACTGCAGTCCCATAATTATTTCCGATTCTTCTTTAGTAATATCTATTTTATCCAGCTTCCTTATATCGAAATTTATTGTTTTCATATCTTCTACTAACTTATTAAATATTGAAGAGCTAAACTTTTTATTTAATAATTTTTCACACTTTTGCTTTTCAGAATCATAACATTTTAAAAAATATATAAATGTCTGTTTTTCCAGCTCAATATACAAATCTTCCTTTAGCTTTTTAAACTTGACTGTATTCTCGTCACTTGAAATTCTTGGTTTTTTTGGAGATTTTTCTGGTGTTAAATTTCCTAATTCTTCTTTTAGAATAAATCCATCAATTCCAAATTCTGTTGATAATTTTTGTAAATAAAGATTTTTTCTAAGATTATCTGTAACATTTGAAAAAAAAGGCTTAAATTTTCTGATAAATTTAGTTACATTGTCTACATCTTTCAAATCCATTTCCTTTGAAAATTCCAAAATTAAAAAATCAAATATTTCCTTTGACTCTTTTACAACTTCTATAAATGCTTTTTTCCCATTTTTTCGTAAAAATTCATCAGGATCCTTTTCTTCACCTTTTAGGACAAGACATTTTATATCAAAATCATATTTTTTTAGAATGTAGCCAGCTTTTATTACGGCATTTCTCCCAGCTTCATCATTATCATAAGCAATCAAAATTTTATCTGTATATTTTTTCAGAAGTTGTGCCTGTTCTTCAGTAAAGGCTGTTCCAAGGCTTGCTACCGCATTTTCAAATCCATTTTTTTGTGCCGTCAGTACATCTAGATAACCTTCCATCAGTATAGCAAAACCTTTTTTCTTGACATTCCCTCCTTGATACTTTATTCCAAAAAGTTCTCTTCCCTTTTTGAAAATAGGTGAATCTGGAGAATTAAGGTATTTTGGCAAATTAGAATTTTTCTCAATTATCCGTCCCCCAAATGCCACTATTTTACCTTCAATATTGTAAATTGGAAAAATTATTCTGTTTCTAAAACTGTCATAAATTTCTCCATTTTCATTTCTTTTAGCAAGTCCCAGCTTCATTATCTTATTTTCTGAAAAATTTTTTTCTATTAGATATTGAAATAATCCATCTCGTATACTAGAAGCAAATCCAATTTTGAATTTTTTCATATCTTCTAGCGAAAAATCCCGATTTTTCATATACTCTAATGCTTCTTCATATTTTTCCACATTATTTTCAAAAAAAGTCTGTGCTTCATTCATTATTTCAAAATATTCTTTGTTTTCGGCTTGTTTCTCGCTTATTTTCTGACTAACTATTTGAGACTTTCCACTTTTCTTTAATGGAATATTGTATTTCTGTGATAATTCCTCTACCGCCTGAACAAAGCCAATGTCATTAATTTTCATATAAAATGAAATTACATTTCCGCCAATTTGTGTACTAAAGTCTTTAAAAATATTTTTTACTGGACTGACTGTAAAGGATGGAGTTTTTTCATCTTTAAAAGGAGATAAGCCTTTATAATCTGAACCTGCTTTCTTTAAATTTACATATTCGCCGATTACTTCGACAATATCCAAATTATCAATTAATTTTTGTATCTCTTCTTCACTATAAAACATATTTTTTATTCCTCCATCAAAAAACACAGTTCCATAAAAAATACTTACACTATTAGTATAATTTATTTTTCTAAATAGTCAATACTTTGTACATAAATTTTTTTAATTTCCCATATTTTCTTCATTAATTTCACGAACAACTTCCACTTCATCATCCATTATGTCCTTAAAAACTTCATCCATTATTTCTGATTTCTGTTTTCCTTTAGCAAATTCCTTTTTTGCAATTTTTCCTGAAACGATTGCAAGTTCGTATTTATTAGGTATTTTAGTCAATAGTTCATCTATTGTTATTTTTTCTTTTTTCATTTTTATTCTCCTCTTAATTAGTAAAATCATCTTAAAATCAAACTCAAGAATTATAAGTATTCTACTTAAACTTTAAAATTATCTCATTATTAGTCCGATTTTAAAAGGATTCAAGTGTATTATGAATTAATAATATCTATCAATTCTTGGCAAGAATGCTTAATGTCATTATTTATTATAGTGTAATCATATTTTGGTTCATATTCCAGCTCTTTTGCTGCATTTTTCAAACGTAGCTGAATAACTTCTTCCGTATCAGTTTTCCTGTTACGAAGCCTATTTTCCAGCGTTTCCATATCCTTTGTTCTAAAAAACACAAGAATAGCATCCTTTTTCTTTTCTTTCGCAATTAATGCACCTTGTACATCAATTTCCAGAATTACATTTAATCCTTTGCTTAAGTTGTTTTCCACAACCTCTTTCAATGTTCCATAATAATTTCCGTGAACATTTGCATATTCATAAAATTCATCGTTTTTTATTTTTTGTTCAAATATTTCCTTAGTTAAAAAAAAGTAATCTTTTCCGTTGATTTCTCCGGTTCTTGGCTGTCGAGTTGTTGCTGATATCGATAATGGGATATTTAATCTATCTTTTACTAATTTTGTGACTGTTGATTTTCCTGAACCTGATGGTCCTGAAACAATAATCAATTTTCCTTTCATTAAAAAACCACCTTTATTTTACGTGAATAAGGGAAATTCATATTCATAAATCTCCCCATTCACAATATTTTATTCTTTATTTCCAAAAATTGACTTAACAGAAATATATTTTCAAAATTGAATTTTATTCTGTTTCTACTGTTTCTTCAATTTTATTTGAGTTGTCTTTAACAGTTTGTAAAGTTTCATCTATTTCAATTTTTCCTTCACTTGCTTCAGCTTCTATTTTTGCATTTTCTTCTTCCAGTACATCATTTTTTAAAACTGCATCCAAATATCTATAATCTTTAAATCCAGTTCCTCCAGGTATTTTCTTACCGATAATTACATTTTCTTTAAGCCCTTCAAGTCTGTCTGTTTTACCTTCAACAGCGGCATTTGCAAGAACTTTTGTTGTTTCCTGGAATGATGATGCTGAAATGAAACTTTCCGTATTTACTGCGGCTTTTGTAATACCTTGAATTACTGGCTCATATGTTGCTGGACGTTTTCCTTTTGAAATTAATATTTCATTTTCACGTTCCACAATTTTCTTGTCAATTAATTCATCTTCTAGGAATAATGTATCTCCAGCTTCCTTAACTTTAATTTTTTGGAACATTTGTTTTACAATTATTTCAATATGTTTGTCGTTAACTGCAACTCCTTGTTCTCTATACACTTGCTGTACTGATTCAAGAATAAATTGCTGTGCTTCTACAAGCCCTTTTATTTTCAGAATATCATGTGGCGAAACAGGTCCGTCAGTAATTTTGGCACCTTTTTCAATTAACATTTCATTAGTTACAACTAAGTGTTCTCCCACTGGAACTGTATATTCCTGAATTAATTCTCCACTTTCAGGATCTTCAATCAAGATTAATCTCATACCTTTTTTCTTTTTGTCTGAGAATACTACACGTCCTGCAAATTCTGACAGAATAGCTTTTCCTTTAGGATTTCTTGCCTCAAATAATTCCTGCACACGAGGAAGACCTCCAGTAATATCCTTATTTCCTTCTCCAGTTTTCAAAATTTTAGTAATAACTTGCCCTTTCTTAACCGTATCCCCTTCATTTACCATCAAATATGCTCCATATGGAACTGCATATTCAACTCTTCTGTTATCTTTTGTATAAATGATAATTCTAGGGTTTACATCATTACTCTCCACAGGTTTTATCGCAACTTTTTCAGTAACTCCATATTTTACGTCAATATTTTCTCTTACGTAAATATCCCTAAATTCCACTTTTCCTTCTTCAGATGTAATAATCGGTATTTGGTAAGGATCAAATTCTACAAGAACTTGCCCTTTCTCAACTGTATCTCCGTCTTTTACGTGTAAAGCCGAACCTGATGGCACTTCATATCTATGCTTTCCTATTATTACACGTCCATTTTGTGATACAACAATTTCTTTTCCTTCCTCATTTACAAGTGTAGTAATATCTCTAAATTTAACTTTTCCAGAAACATCAGCTTTAGCATCTGACTGAACAGAAGCTGCCGTTGCTACCCCTCCAGTATGGAAAGTACGCATTGTAAGCTGTGTACCAGGCTCTCCAATTGACTGTGCCGCAATAACTCCAACTGCTTCCCCTTTAAGAATTTCCTTATGGTTAGAAAGGTCTAGTCCGTAACATTTTTTACAAACTCCTTTTTCCAATTTACAAGTCAAAGGCGTTCTTATTTCCACTTCACGAATATCCAGTTCTTCGATTTTCTTAATCAAGTCATCAGTTATTAAAGTATTTCTCTTGGCAATAAGCTCTCCATTGTGAATCAAGTCAGTTGCTAAGTTTCTTCCGTAAATTCTTTCACTTAATTTTTCAATAACTTCCCCTGCATCCATCAAGTCTGATACTACAATTCCATGCTCACATCCACAGTCATCATGATTTACAATAACTTCGTGTGAAATATCAACAAGCCTTCTTGTCAAATATCCTGAATCCGCCGTTCTTAATGCTGTATCGGCAAGTCCTTTTCTCGCTCCATGTGATGACATAAAGAATTCAAGAATATTAAGTCCTTCTCTAAAGTTGGCTTTAATTGGCATTTCGATAATACGTCCTTGCGTATCTGCCATAAGTCCACGCATTCCACCAAGTTGACGCATTTGTGCAATTGACCCTCTGGCTCCAGAGTTCGCCATCATGTAAACTGGATTAAATTCATCCAAGTTGTCCATCATATCCTTAGTTACTTTTGAAACTGCCTCATCCCAAATCGCAACTGTTCTTCTGTATCTTTCTGCATCAATGATTTCTCCAGCCTTATATTGCTCTTCAATTTCAGCCACTTCATTTTCAGCTTTTTCCAAAATAGTCTTCTTGCTTTCTGGAATTTCCAGATCTTCAATTCCAACAGTAATTCCAGCAAGTGTTCCATAATGGAAACCAAATTCTTTAATTTTATCCAATAATGCTGATGTTTTCTCAAATCCAAATTTCTTATATAATCCAGCAATTAATTTCCCTAATTCACCTTTACCAAAGGTTTTAGTATAATCTCTCACTTCTTTTGGAAGCATTGTGTTAAACATAAGACGCCCAGGTGTAGTTTGAATAGTTTGTCCGTCAATTCTCACATTTACAAGTGCATGAACTGCAACTTGCCCATTTTGGTAAGCTGTAATTAACTGATTTTTGTTAGAAAAAGATTTTCCTTCTCCTTTTACACCTTTTCTTTCCTTTGTCATATAATAACATCCCATTACCATATCTTGTGATGGAACTGCTATCGGTCTACCACTTGACGGTGCAATAATGTTATTTGTTGCAAGCATTAATAATTTTGCTTCCATTTGTGCTTCTTGTGACAATACCAAATGTACTGCCATTTGGTCACCATCAAAATCAGCATTAAATGCAGAACATACAAGCGGATGAAGTCTTATTGCCTTTCCTTCTATCAAGATTGGCTCAAATGCCTGAATTGAAAGTCTATGCAATGTTGGAGCACGGTTTAAAAGAACAGGATGATTTTTAATAATTTCTTCAATCAATTCCCATACATTTTCATCTTCTTCTTCCACCATTTTCTTAGCCACTTTAATATTTGAAGCTAATTCCCTTTTTACAAGCTCTCTCATCAAAAATGGCTTATACAGCTCAAGTGCCATTTTTTTAGGAAGACCACATTGATTCATTTTTAAACTTGGTCCAACGACAATAACCGATCTTCCTGAATAATCCACACGTTTTCCCAAAAGATTTTGTCTAAAACGACCTTGTTTACCTTTTAACATATCAGAAAGTGATTTTAATTCCCTGTTGTTTTGTGTAACAACTGGTTTTCCACGTCTACCATTGTCAATTAATGCATCCACAGCTTCCTGAAGCATTCTTTTTTCATTTTTAATCACAATTTCAGGAGCTTTTATTGACATCAATTTTTTAAGTCTTATATTTCTGTTAATTACTCTTCTGTACAAGTCATTCAAGTCAGAAGTGGCAAATCTTCCACCATCTAATTGAACCATCGGACGTAAATCAGCAGGGATTACTGGTAACACAGTCATAATCATCCATTCTGGTCTATTTCCAGCTTCTATCAAATCTCTTACTATTTTTAATCTTTTTATAACTTTTCTTCTTTTTTGAGTAGAGTGTTCTGTGTCCATTTCATTTTGAAGTTTTTTCTCTAATTCAAGCAAATCAATTTCCTCAAGTAAGGCTAAAACTCCTTCAGCTCCCATTTTTGCCGTAAATTCGTTTTTAAATTGACTTTCTTGCAGTTTATATTCCCGCTCTGTCAGGATTTCTCCTTTTTGAAGCCCAGTTTCTCCTGGATCAGTCACAATATATCTTGAAAAATACAGAACTGATTCCAATTCCTTCGTACTGATTCCCAATAAAAGGCTCATTTTATTAGGCGTACCTTTAGAATACCAGATATGTGCAATCGGTGTAGCAAGTTTAATATGTCCCATTCTTTCACGTCTAACTTTTGAAGTTGTCACTTCAACACCACATTTTTCACACACCATGCCTTTGTATCGCATTCTCTTATACTTCCCGCAGGCACACTCATAATCCTTAGACGGCCCAAATATTCTCTCACAGAATAATCCGTCCATTTCAGGTTTTAAAGTTCTATAATTTATTGTTTCGGCTTTTGTTATTTCACCATACGACCATTCCAAAATCTTTTCTGGCGATGCCAATTTTATTTGAATACTGTCAAAATCTCTTATACTCATTCGTTAAGAGCCTCCTCTATTCTTTAATTCCACTTTTTTTAAAAGTAAAGTGGGAAAATCTTTATAATTTATTCAATATATTTATATATTTTTAATCCATATTAAGCACTCCTGATCCATCTACAAGCCACTTACCATTTATTTTTTTTACTTTTAATTTTATTTGTCTTTTCCAATCTATTCCTTGAACTACTACTCCTTGAACTACTACTAAACCAGTTTTTGAATTATAAGAAATGACTTTATATTTTGATGGAGCATCTTGACCAGCTATAATACTATCAGCATCCACTATATCATCATTCAAATAAGCATCTGCAAAAATTTGGAAATATTCACTTCTTAATTTTTCAGTAATAAGTTTTGTATTTCTCATATATTCTGTATTATCTGTCATTGATGAATATTCTGTTATAAACTTTAATGCAACTTGTGCTGCCTCTGAATTTATTTGACTAGATGAACTTTTTTTACTCGAACTTGATTTTTTAGTTGCAGAAAATATATTAACATTCACAAAAACTGCTAAAACAATCGCTAAACAAAATATTTTTTTCATATTCTCTCCCAAAATTATTCTTATTTTTATTAATTTTCATAATTTTTTGACAAGGGGTCAAGACCCCTTGCTAGTTTATATCCATTTTCATTAAGCATCTACATTCTTATCTAATTCAATTTGTTCCCCATCTTTATCATAAAGAGCAACATCTAGCCCAAGTGACTGGAATTCCTTAATTAATACTCTAAATGATTCTGGAGCGTCTGCTTCTGGCATTGCCTGTCCTTTTACGATAGCTTCATAAGTTTTTGTTCTTCCGCTGATGTCGTCTGATTTAACTGTAAGCATTTCTTGAAGGATATTTGATGCACCGTAGGCTTCCAATGCCCAAACTTCCATTTCCCCAAGTCTTTGTCCACCAAATTGAGCTTTTCCTCCAAGTGGCTGCTGAGTGACAAGTGAGTACGGTCCGATTGCTCTGGCGTGCATTTTGTCCTCTACCAAGTGGTGAAGTTTTAACATATACATACGTCCAACTGTTACTGGGTTGTCAAATGGCTGTCCAGTTCTTCCGTCAATCAGTTTTACTTTACCAGTTCTGCTGTATCCAGCTTCTTCCAAGTAATTTTTAACATCCTCTTCACTTGCTCCATCAAATACTGGTGTTGCAATATATTTGTCAATATCTCCGATTGCAAGTCCCAAATGTACTTCCAAAACCTGTCCGATATTCATACGTGATGGCACTCCAAGTGGGTTAAGACAAACATCTATCGGTGTTCCATTTTCTAAATGCGGCATATCTTCGACTGGCAATACTCTTGAAATTACCCCTTTGTTTCCATGACGTCCAGACATTTTATCCCCAACCATTATTTTTCTTTTTTCTGCAATATAAATTCTGATTAGTTTGTTTACTCCAGCTTTTAGGTCATCTCCATTTTCCTTAGATAATTCAAGCACATCCACAACAGTACCTTTTACTCCATGTGGAAGTCTTAATGAAGTATCTCTTACATCTTTTGCCTTTTCCCCAAAGATTGCACGCAGTAATTTTTCTTCTGCTGGTGGTTCAGTTTCTCCTTTAGGAGTTACTTTTCCAACAAGAATATCATCAGGAGTTACGTGAGCCCCTATTCTTATAATTCCATTTTCATCAAGATTTCTCAAGGCTTCTTCAGAAACATTAGGAATTTCCCTTGTAATTTCCTCATCACCTAATTTTGTAGTTCTTGCCTCAATGTCAAATTCCTCAATATGAATTGATGTGAACACATCATCTTTTCTAAGTCTTTCAGAAATAAGGATACCATCCTCAAAGTTATACCCTTCCCAAGGCATAAATGCCAGCAGGATATTTTTACCTAACGCCAAATCTCCACCTGCAGTAGACGGTCCATCTGCAATAATATCACCTTTTTTAACTTTATCTCCCAAATCAATGATTGGCTTTTGATGTAAGCACATTGATTGGTTAGATTTTTCAAAGTTTAATAATCTATGATAATAATCTTTTCCATCCTCATCTGTTACAATAATTTTTCTTGCGTCTACAAAAGTTACAGTTCCAGTTGCTTTTGAAGTAATAACTGCCCCTGAATCCACAGCAACTTTTCTTTCAAGCCCAGTTCCTACATAAGGAGCCTGAGTTTTTAATAATGGTACAGCTTGACGCTGCATATTTGACCCCATTAACGCACGATTGGCATCATCATGTTCCAAGAATGGAATTAATCCTGCTGAAACAGATACTAGCTGTTTAGGCGACACATCCAGAATGTCAACTTTTGACTTATCAATATGCACAATTTCATCTCCGTAACGGCACACAACTTCATCAGTCAAGAAGTTCCCATCTTTGTCAATAGGAGTATCAGCCTGTGCGATAAACAGTCCTTCCTCTTCATCAGCCGCTAAATATCTAATATCATTAAAATCAGCTTTTCCATCGTTTATTTTTACAAACGGAGTTTCAATAAATCCGTATTTATTAACTTTTCCATAAGTCGAAAGAGAAGCGATAAGTCCGATATTTGGTCCCTCTGGAGTTTCTATTGGACAAATTCTTCCGTAATGTGAATTATGAACGTCACGCACCTCAAATCCTGCTCTATCTCTAGAAAGTCCCCCTGGTCCTAATGCTGAAATTCTTCTCTTATGAGTCAATTCTGATAACGGATTAGACTGATCCATAAATTGTGATAGCTGTCCACTTCCAAAAAACTCAAGAATTAAAGCATTTAATGGTTTTGTATTTAATAAACTTTGTGGTGTCAATGTTGTGATATCTTGAATTGTCATTTTTTCTCTGACCATTTTAGACATTTTAAGCATCCCACCTTTTATTTGGATGGAAAGCAGCTCTCCAACACCTCTTACACGTCTATTTGACAAGTTGTCAATATCATCTGTAAATCCTTCCCCACTTACAAGATTTTTTACATATTCAATAGTCTGTAAAACATCCTCTTTTGTCAATACGATTACATCCGCTGGCACATCCAGTTTCAATCTTTTGTTGACTTTATATCTTCCGACATCTGCCAAATCATATCTTTGTGGATTAAAGAACATCTGCTTAACAAGCGATCTGGCACTGTCCACAGTTACCAAGTCTCCTGGACGCAATTTTCTAAACACTTCTATAACAGCCTCATCACTGTTTTTTGTACTATCATGAACCAAAGCATTAGCAATAATTCTATCTTCAGGTTTTACTTCCCAGATACTAAGTACAGGCACTTTTGCATCAATTATTCTCTGGATAACTGGCATATCAATAATTTCTTCAGCTTCCGCCACAAATTCCCCAGTTTCTTCATCTAAAATATCTTCTTTTACAAAACTTCCTTCTAATCTTGAACGTAAAACTTCTTCCAGCTCAGTATCTCTATATTTTTCATAAAGTTCTGACACTTCAACTTCTTTTTCTTCAAAAAAGTGATTCATAATTTCTGCATTATTTGGAAAAAAATCCACTGCTTTTAAAAATACAGGTAATAAAACTTTCTTTCTTCTATCAATTTTTACATTTAAAATATCATTTTTATCAGTTTCAAATTCAAGCCATGTTCCTTTATAAGGGATGATTTTCCCAATGAACACATCTTTTCCTGTCTGAATATTCAATTCCTTGTTAAAAGTAATTCCTGGTGATCTGTGCAATTGAGAAATAACGACTCTTTCAGCACCATTTATAATAAACGTCGCTTTATCGGTCATAAGTGGTATATCTCCGAAATGAACTAATGTTTCCTGAATTTCTCCTGTCCTTTTGTTAGTTAATTTTAGTCTAACTTTTAATTGACCAGAATATGTTTTACCTCTTTTTTTACACTCTAATTCATCATTTAAAGGCTCATCATTATCGTGAATTTCATACCATAAATATTCTAATTTTAATAATCCATTACTGGATTCGATTGGAAAAATTTCATTAAAGATTGCTTCAAAACCTTTATTTTCTCTTTTTTGAGGCGGCACTTTTGTCTGCAAAAAATCTTCATATGAATTTAACTGAAATTCCAAAAAATGCGGCATTTCCCCTCTATCTACTATTTTTCCGAAACTATATCTTTCAATAAGTTTGTTCATTTAAAAAATTCCTCCCTATAAAGAACATATTCTTTATTTATTCAATTTCAAATTAAATTTGTAATAAAAAATGTTCTCATAATTTCGATTTGTTATTATACTCAAACTGCTTTAAATCAAACTATTAAAAATCAAACAGTTTTGCTGCTTGAGTAAAATAGTCGCAACTTTCGAGTCGGCTTTAAAATTGGTTAATTAATATGTGAACTTAAACAGTGTCATCAACTATTTAAGAAAATAATTTAAAATTTATCCATAATTTTATATACAAACTATATTTCTATTATTCCATAACTTAAAAAATAGACTAAAATAGTGTTATTTTGGATATTTAAACCCTGTATTTAGCCTTAAATTTTAATTATACTAATCACCTCTTTAAAATATAAGTTCAATTTTATTACTATGACTATGAATAATTTTAACTTATAAAAATTAATACAAAAAAGAATAATCCTTTTTCTAAATTTTATAGTGGAAAAAGACACTCTCTACGAAATTTAAGAGTGTCTTTACTATTGATTTGTTGTTTTTTTACTATTTTAATTCTACAGTTGCTCCTGCACCTTCTAATTGAGCTTTAACAGCTTCAGCTTCTTCTTTAGAAACTCCTTCTTTAACTGCTTTTCCACCAGCTTCAACTAATTCTTTAGCTTCTTTAAGTCCTAATCCTGTAATTCCTCTTACTTCTTTAATTACTGCTAATTTAGCTCCTCCTGGAGATACTAAGATTACGTCGAATTCAGTTTTTTCTTCAGCTGCTGCACCTCCTGCTGCTGCACCTCCTGCAACTGCCACTGGTTGAGCTGATACTCCAAATGTTTCTTCAATAGCTTCAACTACTTCTTTTAATTCTAATACAGACATAGCTTTTAAATCTTCTATAAATTGTTCTTTATTAAATGCCATTATTTTATTTCCTCCTAATTTTCTTAAATTTATTTTTATTATTTTAGTTTATTTTTTATTTTTAAATAGTTTATTTCAAACGATTACTCTGCAGCTACTGCTGGTTCTCCAGTTTCTTTTTGTTCTGCAACATTTGTCAATGCAACAGCCAACATTCTAACTGGCGACAACAATCCGTAAGCAATTTGACCAAGTAATTCGTCTCTTGATGGTAATTTAGCCAATGCTTCCACAGTTGACACGTCAACTCTTTCAGATTCTAATAATCCACCTTTAATTGTCAATTTATCTTTTAATTTTTTTCCAAAATCAAAGATTAATTTAGATGGTGCAACTCCATCTTCATATCCTAATGCAAACGATGTAGTTCCTTCTAATAAATCATCAACATTTGTATCAAATCCTGCTTCCTTCAACGCTATCTTAAACAATCTGTTTTTAGCAACGAAATATTCTACTCCTGCTTCTCTAGCATTTTTACGAAGTTCAGTATCTTCATTAACGCTGATTCCTTTATAATCAACAAATACTACTGCTTTAGCCTCTTTTAATTTTTCAACTAAACCTTTTACCGCTTCTAATTTTGCTTGTGCTGGCAATTTGTTTCACCTCCTCATAATAAAAACCTCTGAAACAAAAACAATAAGCCCAGAGGTATCATACTATTATAAAATATCTATTATTTAATTTTAATATCTATTTGCAATAATATTTCACCTCGGTAGGGTTTAAAGAATTTATATTCTACCTACTGTCTTTGGTTATTTATTTAGTTTATATAAACTAATATGTATTATTATACAATAACTTTTTAAAAATTGCAAGTACCTTTTAAAAAATTTGTATTTTTATTATAAATTACCGAATAGAAAATCTACTCGGCAAAATATAATTTACTAGATTATTTTATTATTTAGCTACAAATGCTCCAGCCAATAATGGATCAACTTTGATTCCAGGTCCCATAGTTAATGAGATTGCAACTGTTCTTAAATATTGTCCTTTTGAAGCAGCTGGTTTTAATTTGATAATTTGGTCTAATGCAACTTTGAAGTTTTCTACGATAGCTTCTTTTGTGAAATCAACTTTACCGATTGGTAAGTGAATTGATCCTAATTTATCAACTTTAAACGCAACTTTTCCTTTTTTAAATTCTTGAATTGTTTGTTCAATATTTGTTGTAACTGTTCCTGATTTAGGGTTAGGCATTAATCCTTTAGTTCCTAAAATTCTTCCTAATCTTCCTAATTTAGGCATCATATCAGGCGTAGCGATTACTAAATCAAAATCTAGCCATCCATTTTGAATTTTGTTGATGTATTCGTCGTCTCCCGCAAAATCTGCTCCTGCAGCTAATGCTTTATCAATATTTTCTCCACTTGTAATAGCTAATATTCTTACAGTTTTTCCTGTTCCATTTGGTAATGAAACTGTACCTCTTACTTGTTGATCAGCGTGTCTTGGATCTACTCCTAATCTTACTGCTAATTCTACTGTTTCAACAAATTTAGCACTTTTAGTATCGAAAACTAATTCTAATGCTTCTTCTGGTGTATAAACTTTCATTTTATCTACTTTTTGAGAAATGTCGTTATATCTTTTTCCTCTTTTTGCCATTTATTATTTCCTCCTCTGTGGTAATTGAATTTACTAAATCTCCCACTTATTCTAAATCATTTAAATTTTATTTTTTATTTATTCAACTTTTAAAATTTGAATAACTTTAATTATTCAGAAATTTTAATTCCCATACTTCTTGCAGTTCCTGCAATAATGTTCATAGCTGCTTCAACTGTTCCAGCGTTTAAATCTGGCATTTTAGTTTCTGCAATTTCTTGTAATTGAGCTTTAGTTATAGTTCCAGCAACTTCTTTTATAGAGTTTCCAGCACCTTTTTGAACTTTAGCTGCTTTTTTTAATAAATCTGATGCAGGTGGTGTTTTTAAAACGAATGTAAAACTTCTATCTGCATAAACAGTAATTTCTACTGGAATCACAAATCCCATCTTATCTTGTGTTTGTGCGTTAAATGATTTACAGAATTCTGCAATATTTACTCCATGTTGCCCCAATGCAGGCCCTACTGGTGGTGCAGGATTCGCTTTCCCTGCTTCTAATTGTAATTTAATCTTTCCGATTACTTCTTTAGCCATTTTTCCTCCTCTGTGGTAATTGAATTTGTTAAATCTCCCACTTTTTCTTCAAATTAAAATTTCGCTAATTATTATTCTTTAATAATACTTCTTGTTTATTTTTTATCTTTATTTATCCTTTTTTAGACTCTTAATAGTCTATTTTTGCTATTTCAGTATGTTCAACTTCTACTGGAGTCAAACGTCCTAAAACTTCAAGCATTACTTTTACTTTTCCATGTTCATAGTCGATTTCTGCGATTTCACCTTGTTGTCCATCAAAAGATCCACCTTTTACTTCAACAACTTCACCAACTTTAAAATCAATATCAATTCTCGGAGAAGTTTCCCCTTCAACATCAATTCCAATTTTAGCTAGTAAATTTGAAGCTTCTTCATCAGATAACGGTATTGGATCACTTCCAACTCCAACAAATCCAGTTACTCCGTTTGTATTTCTAATTACATACCAAGCATCACTATCAACACGGTATCCCAATCCTAACTCATTTTCTTCCTTAACAGAAAGCATTTCTATCATTACATAACTTGGAAAAAGCTTTCTTGAAACTTTTACTTGTTTTCCACGTTTTTCTTCCAGAACTTCTTCTTCTGGAACTAAAATTCTAAAAACTTTATCTGTCAAATCTAGCGACTCTATTCTTTTTTCCAAATCAGCCGCAACTTTTTTTTCATAGCCAGAATAAGTATGAATTATATACCATTTTTTTTCATATATAATTTCATTTTCTACTTTTTCCTTTGTTTCAGTCACTTTACGCGCCTCCTATAAGATTTTTTAAAACTTCACTTATTTTTGCTAACACAAAATTAAATGCCGTATCAAAAAGAAGTGTATATATAGCTATAAAAGCTGTCATCAAAATTACAATTACGGTAACATGATAAACTTCAATTTTATCCGGCCAGTATATTTTTTTATATTCTTCACGTAAATTTCCAAAAGCTTCTTTTAAATTAAATTTACTCATAATTTTCTCCTAGAATCATTCAAGAATTTTCTGAATCCTTAAACTTCTACTTATTTTTAAACCATACTCAAAATCAATTTTTTATTACAAACACGTTATTTCCAACATTAGCTTTATTTTCTCACAACTTAAGGTTATAAATATTCTAATGCAATGTAGAAAAATTAAAATTGATTTCTTTTTAAAAAAAATTCTCATAAAATAAAATGGCAGGCCAGGCAGGAATCGAACCCGCAACTTTCGGTTTTGGAGACCGACGCTCTACCAATTGAACTACTGACCTATCTATTTTTATGAGATTATTTAACTTCTCTGTAAAGAGAATGTCTTTTAAGCACTGGATTGTATTTTCTCATTTCTAATCTTTCAGGATGAGTTTTTTTATTTTTAGTTGTAACATAATGTCTCAACTTAGTTTCAGTGCATTCTAAAATAACTTGTACTCTCATTGTTTTCTATCCCTCCCAATAAAATATTGGTATTACCAGAATAAACTAGCTTATTAATAATATCATATTCCTCTTTTTTTGTCAATACTATTTTCTTTACTTTTTTTTTAAGTTTTTTTACGGTGTATTGTATAATCAAGTGCAACACTCAAAGAACCATCGTTTTTCCTTCTAGATTCTGTTATTTTGACAAATCAAACTTTTTTTGGCATTAATGATATTGTAAAAAAATGTAAATATACTTTCCTTATGTATAAAAAAAGAAAAACTAATAAAAATAGTAAAAATCGATATTAAATAAAATAATCTAATACTAAATCCCATTTAACTTATCTTTTAAAATATAAAAACGAGGACATTAAATCCCCGTCTTATAAAATTTATTTAGTTTTCCAGATTTCATTTTCATATTGTGCGATTGTTCTGTCTGATGAGAAGAATCCTGCTTTTGCTATGTTGTTTATTACTTTTTTGTACCACAAGTCTTTATTTTCGTAGTCTTTAAACATTCTTTCTTTTGTGTTGTAGTAATCTTCAAAGTCTATTAATGTCATAAACCAGTCTTTATTTATAAGTTCATTTTGAAGTCTTTCCAATCTTTCTTTGTTTCCTACTTTTATTAATTCATCAGAAGTTATGAAATCAACTACTTCTTTTATTCCATCTTGAGTGTAGTAATCTTTTGAAACATAACCTGAAGTTTCGTATAATTCTATTATATCATCACTGTTTTTTCCGAAAATATAGATATTATCGTCACCTACAAGTTCGTGAATCTCCACATTTGCTCCATCCATTGTTCCAAGAGTCAATGCTCCATTTAGCATAAATTTCATATTTCCAGTTCCACTGGCTTCTTTTGAGGCAAGTGAGATTTGCTCAGAAATATCTGTTGCTGGAATAATTTTTTCAGCTAATCCTACATTGTAGTTTTCAACTAGGTAAACATTTAAGTATTTGTTTACTTCTGGGTCATTGTTTATTATTTCCGATAGACAAAGTATTAAGTGGATTATGTCTTGAGCAATGATGTAGGCTGGCGCAGCTTTTCCACCAAATAATACTGTTATCTTTCTTTCTGGTAATTTTCCATTTTTAATGTCTAAATATTTTTTAATTACATACAAAGCGTTCATTTGTTGACGTTTATATTCGTGGAATCTCTTAATTTGAGTATCAATGATACTGTTTTCATCAATAACGATTCCTTGTGTATGCTGTAAGTATTTTTTCAATTTAATTTTATTTTCGTGTTTGATTTGTGATAATTTTTCATAAACATTTTTATCATCAACATATTTTAAAAGTTCTTTTAGATTTTCAGCATCTGTCAAGTATCCTGTACCAATTAATTCTTTCAAGTAATCTGCCAAGTCTTCGTTACAACTTTCAAGCCATCTTCTGAATGTAATACCATTTGTTTTATTATTAAATTTGTTTGGATAAATTTCATAAAATTCTTTAAGTTCACTATTTTTCAAGATTTCAGTATGCAAATAAGCAACTCCGTTTACACTTGAAGAAAAATGAATATCCATATTTGCCATGTGAACTCTGTTTTGTCCATCAATAATTTGTACTTTTTCATCTGAATATTTAGCTTTTATAACTTTATCCAATTTTTTTATAATTTCAACAATGTTCGGCACAACTTCTTCAAGATAGTCTAGAGGCCATTTTTCCAATGCTTCTGCCAAAATTGTATGATTTGTATATCCTGTCATTTTTGTTACAATTTCTGTTGCTTCTTCAAAAGAAATATTATGCTCTTCTGTCATAATACGGATTAATTCAGGAATTACCATACTTGGGTGTGTATCGTTAATTTGAACAAATGCATAATCTGCTAAATCGTGAATATTGCTTCCTTTTTCAGTTGCTTCAGCAATAATCAATCTTGCCGCATTTGATACCATGAAATATTGTTGGTAGATACGTAACAATTCCCCTTTTTTTGTACTGTCGTCAGGATATAGGAATAATGTTAAATTTTTTTCAACATTTTCTTCATCGAATGATATTCCATTTTCTATTAAATTGTAGTCAATACTTTCAATATCGAATAAATTCAAGTAATTTTTTGTATCTTTTTCATACCCTAAAATATCAATTCTTTTTAATTTTGAATGTAAACTGAAGTTTTTGAATTTCACTTCATATCCAATATTTGTATCTCTTAGCCAGCTTTGGTCTTCTATCCAGTAGTTTGCCTCAGCTTTTTGCTCATTGTTTTTGAAAACTTGTTTGAACAGTCCGCAGTGATAGTTAAGTCCAACTCCTTCTCCATTGATTCCTAAAGTTGACATTGAATCAATAAAGCATGAAGCAAGTCTTCCAAGTCCACCGTTTCCTAATGAAGGTTCAGTTTCCACTTCTTCAACGTGGCTTAAGTTTTTCCCTGCCGCCTTTAATTCTTCCCTAACTTCTTTATAAATTCCTAAATTAATCAAATTATTTGACAATAATTTCCCAATTAAAAATTCTGCAGAAATGTAGTATATTTTCTTTTTAGAATTATTTGCAGTTTTTTCATCTGCTCTTTCTTTAACATATTCAAGTAATTTATAGTAAATTTCTTGATTTGTCATTTCACTTATTTTTTTTTCATTTCTTTTTTGTAAAAAATCTGTAAAATTGTAGTTCACTATTTTAATTGTTTCCTTTCAAATTTGTTTTATAATTTTTGTTATTAAACTACTTCAAAATTGGAATACTAAAAGCATTAAACTTAATAACTCAAATAGAATAGTTTTAATTTTTTGTATCCAATTTTAAAGTTGTTTTACTATGCGGGCATATTATATAACTATTTTTTTAATTTGTCAAGACATTTACGTAAATGCTTTCAAAACCTAGAAAAAATATAATTAACATCTACTTCCTTTGACTTTTGTATTCAATAAAATTTAAACTCATTAGAACAATTGTAAAAAACTGTAAATAAGATTTTCTTAAAATAAAAATAGAACTTTTTCAAAATAAATAAAAAAACTCAGAAAATTTTCTGAGTTTCATAGGCTTTGGTATAAGCCGGATTCTGTATTCATTAATCATTTATCTAAATCAATAATTACTTACGGATTTTAGCGAGCTACCAATCAAGCCAAGACGGGCCGCCTCTTAACAGCTTTCTGCTTGCCCTTGCTTTGAGAGGGGTTTACCTAGCTAATTTAATTCCTTAAATTACTGGTAGTCTCTTACACTACCTTTTCACCCTTACCTGAAAGAACAGGCGGTTTATTTTCTGTGGCACTTTCCTTAAGATTTCTCCCAGCAGCCGTTAGCTGCCTCCCTTGCCCTGCAAAGTCCAGACTTTCCTCTTAAAAATAAATTTTCAAGCGATTAACTCCAAAACCTGAATTTATAGTATCATTTTTTCTCTATTTTTGTCAATTTAATTTATAGATTTTTCAAAACTGTTTCTGCAATATCCTTCGCTCTAAGCCCGTAATTCGTAAGCATAGTTTCTCCGTCCGCACTTTGTCCAAAAATATCCTGTATTCCGTGTTTTATCACTTTTGTTGGGTGAACTTCTGACAAATATTCTGAAACCGCGCTTCCAAGCCCTCCAATTACAGAATGTTCTTCACTTGTTACAATAAACTTACATTCTTTTGCAGCTTTCAAAACAGTTTCTTTATCTAAAGGTTTTATTGTAGAAACATTGATTACTCTTGCCTTTACACCTTTTTCTTCCAATAATTTTGTAGCCTCAAGGGCTTCTAAAACCATAAGTCCTGTTGCTAAAATTGCCACATCATTTCCTTCTCTCAAAGTCACTGCTTTTCCTATTTCAAACTTATAATTTTCATCAAATAATACTGGAATATTCAATCTTCCCAATCTTACATAAACAGGTCCTTCATATTCAGCTACAGCAAAAATCATTTTTTCCGTTTCAACCGCATCTGCTGGAGATAATACGACCATTCCCGGAATTGCACGCATTAAAGCCACATCTTCAACTGACTGGTGTGAGCCTCCATCTTCTCCCAGCGAAATTCCTGCGTGAGTTGGGCAAATTTTTACATTTAATTGTGGATATGCTACTGAATTTCTGATTTGATCAAAAGCACGACCTGCGGCAAAATGAGCAAAAGTTGATGCAAAAGCTATTTTCCCTGTTGTTGCAAATCCTGCAGCTGTAACAATCATATCAGCTTCCGCAATTCCTAAATTTATATGTCTTTCTGGAAATTCCTTTTGAAAATATGCAGTCATTGTTGATTTTGACAAATCTGCTTCTAATACTACTATGTCCTCATTCATTTTTCCCAATTTAACTAACGCTTCTCCGTAAGCCACTCTAGTTGATTTTTTTTCCATTCTCATATTCTCCTATTTTTATATTGATATTCAGTCATTTATAAAAGTTTATAAATAATACAGCATTTTTCAATTTTGATTTTTCTTGTTTTTTTACTTTCTGACGAGGAATCAAACCCCTTACTACATAAATACTGTTTCTATACTTTTTACTTTTACAACTGTTCTTTTTTATTTTGTTTAACTTATCTCTAAATTCTAATCTTCCTTCAATTCTTCCATTGCCTTCTTGTATTCTTCCTCATTCGGAGCCATTCCATGAAATCCAGGATTATTCTCCATAAATGAAACACCTTTACCTTTTGCAGTATTTGCAACAATAACTGTTGGTTTTCCTTTTACAGTTTTTGCTGTATCAAGAGCATTTATAATCTCTTCATAATTATGACCGTCAATTTCAATTACACTCCAGTTAAATGCCTTAAATTTTTCTCCAATCGGAGCGACATCCATTACATCCGAAACTTTCCCGTCAATCTGTAAGTTGTTATAATCAACTATTGCTACAAGATTGTCAAGTTTGTAATGTGCCGCGGTCATAACCGCTTCCCAAACTTGACCTTCCTGCAATTCTCCATCTCCTAAAATTATATAAACTCTGAAATCGTTATTGTAAATTTTTGCACTCAAAGCCATTCCATTTGCCGCAGATAATCCTTGACCAAGTGAACCTGTTGACATTTCAACTCCAGCCAGTTTTTTCATGTCAGGATGCCCTTGAAGCGGAGAATGCCATTTTCTAAGTGTTGGAATAAGATTTTTCCCTTCATCTCCTAAAAATCCTTTTTCTATCAAAGCCGCATACAGTGCAGGAGCAGCATGACCTTTACTAAGAACTAATCTATCTCTGTTTTCCATTTTTGGATTTTTTGGGTCAACATTCATTTCTTTCCAGTAAAGTACAGCCAGAATATCAGCAATCGAAAGTGATCCTCCCGGATGTCCTGATTTTGCCCTGTAAATCATTTCAATAATATCTTTTCTCAATGTTTTTGCCTCTTTTTGCAAATCTTCAATTTTCATAAAAACCTCCATTTTTTATTTATAAATATCAATAATTAACTAAAATTAATCCTCTTTTTTCAAATTATAGAAAAACAGTGAAACGCCAAACAGAACTAACGCCACGACAAGTGTCACTTTAACTCCAACTTCAGTTGCACCTTTCACGCCATTCTGAACATTCTGATTCCCCACAACAAGTAAAGTTGACTGAACAACTTGCTGCACTAGAAATGCCAATTTTAGAAACATTCCCTGTATTCCAAACATAAAGCCTTCCAAACTTACTTTTTTAGTTTCTGACAGTTTTGCAGAAATTTCACTAAGCATTGCCTGTGGGAAAATAAACGCTGCACCACTTAATCCTGTTCCACAAATTACAAAAAGTAAATATGCAAAAATTGAATTATTTTTATTAATAAACAATAGACCAAAAGTACCGATTATTAAAAGCAGCATATCCACAATCAATATTTTCTTATACGAATACTTTTTCCCAAACTTGTTTGTAATTGGAAAAAATAGCCCCGCCATTCCAAATAGCACAACTGATATCACAGTCAAATATTTAATATCCTTTTGCATTACAGCGCTCAAATAATATGTCAAATCTCCACGAAGTATGTTAAATCCGCAAAAGAAAAAGAAGTATCCTAAAAAATACAAAATAATTTCCTTATCCTTCAAATGTGAAATTGATTTCATAAACCCAAGCGATTCAGTCTTAGGACGATTTTGTGTAAGCTGCTTTTCCTTTAGGAAAAATATACACGCATAAATCCCTAAAACTGACAATATTGTAATCAAAATTACTGTTTTACGTATTCCAACTTCTGTATTCAGCACTCCATTTACTACCCCCAATTTTGAAATCAAAATACCCGGCAGAACCATCGCAACCCCAGTAAATATGAGCCTAAAAGTTGACTGCATTGTAGAAAGGTTAAGCCTTTCTTCCTTATTTGAAGCCAAATCTGGAATTAGAGCGTTATACGGTGCTGCAACTAAAGTGTATGCCGTAAAGTATAGCCCTCCAACAATTGACAAATAAATAAGTGTCGCCATCTGCGAACTTTTAATTGGATAAAAATACATAATTGTAAGAAGTCCAAGCGGCAATCCTCCAATTAGCATAAATATTGACCTTTTTCCAAAACGTGATTTGGAATTGTCTGATAAAAATCCTACAACAGGATCTGATATTGCATCAATAATCCTCGCAAAAATAAATGCTAGAACTAAATACTGCGGCTTTAACAACGGAACTAAATTTTTCTCCGTTTCAGGCGGTAAATAGTAATACGACAGCCATTGATTATAAATCTGGTCAATCATAAAATATGAAACCCCAAGCCCGTAAATTATGTAACTTTTTTTTGTTAATCTTGAACTCATTAAATTTTCTACCTTTCTGTTTTTTATATTGCTTAAAACAAACCTAAAAGTTATAACTTGTATCTTCAAACTTTATAGTTATTCAGTTTTTATCACTTTAATTTGTTAAAAACTCTTTTACTGCCTCAGCATATTCATCTTTACATTCAGGATCAGCATAAATTCTAGTGTGCGAACCTTTTTCAAAAACTTTTAATTTAATATTATCATTTTGTGCAAGTTCATTATACTCTTCCATTAGCATTCCATAGGTCGTAGCTTTATCACTTTTAGACTGAATAATCAATGTTGGTATTCTTTTTAATAAATATGACAATCTTAATTTATCAAGATGGCTTCCGACTCTTAAATTAAAAATTCTTACAATAACACTTACGATAAATTTAGGAACTCGACGTTTTTTTGCATCTTCCTTAATCCTTTTTCTTATATTTGAAATCGAACTGTCCAAAATCAGTTTATCGACAACAATCCCTTTTTTCCTAAGTGCCTTCACATACATTTTAGAAGCAATCGCAGAACCTATTCCCCCTTGCGAAAATCCATACAACGTAAAATTATTTTTCCCAAACTTTTCATTCAGCATTTCCATCGTATGAAAAATATCCTGACCAAAGCAGTATCCCATTTTAGTCCTAGCTACATCAGACTTTCCAGAATTTCTCAAATCTGGAATAAAAAAACTATATTCCTTGTCAAGTCCAATATCCTTAAACATTTCCAAATATTGCAACGACGACAATCTATTCACGCCACGTCCATGTGAAATAATCATAGTCTTTTCCGCTTCCTTATTCTCAATAAGCCATCCATAAAGCTGAATTTTCCCAGATTTATAAGCCACTTCCTTAAAATTATACCCGTAATCATAAGGATTTGCCTTATTATCTTCAATATTATATTTCTGTCTTAATTTTTTACTATTGTACACCTCTTCAAATGTAACTCTCGGATATTTCTCAATCTGATTAATAAAATACCGTATCGACATATATGCTATCACAAAGAAAAATATCATAAACAGCACATTAATCGCTATCAACAACTCCATTCCCATAATCCTCTCCTGTTCTATTTATTTTTTATTAAATTTTTTAATTCACATACACTATCGGATTTAATTTCTCTTTTTTCCCCAAAAGCAATTCTTTGATTAAAAATCCATTTTTCTCAACTTGTATTTTTTCCAAAAAATTTTTCTGAATTTCCAATTCTTCTGAATTTTCACAAATTTTTTCAAATATTCCAACTTTTTCAATATCCTTCCAATTTACAAAAATATTTTTTTTCTGAAACTTATTTTCTGTACCAAAGTTTTCTATTTTATTATTTTCACGAATTTTTTTCAAATATTCCTGACCCTTTTTATTAAAGCCTAAAATTCTTACATAATTTATTTCAAAATCCATCATTTTAGCTTTTATATTTAGTAAAATATTTAAAATAATCCGTTCTACACGTTTATTCGATAAATTTCTAGATTTTGTATTTTTCAAAAATTCTATATATTTTTGCGAATTCAACATTGTTCCGTATATTCTAGCATAAATTTCTTCAGTTATATCATATATTTCCATTATTTCTTCTTTTTTTTCTGTTAAAATTTTATATTTCACAATTTTAAATATTTCTTCCTTTATTTTATTTCCATCAATTTGATTATTTGTTTTCCATTCCAAATTTTTAAAAATAATTTCAAATGACTTTTCTGGCACAAATTTCTGAATTTCTTCTAGTTTCCAAAAGATTTTTTCTTCTGTTTTTATATTTTTCAAACTTTCTAAATTTATTTTTTCTCCAATATTTTGCTTTTTCTCAAAATTATAACTTTTTTTAACAATTTTTTTTGAATTTTCTACTCCTCTATCTTTTAAAGAACTACATTTTTTTTCAGCAATAGAATTTTTTACTTTCTCAATTGTTTCATTTTCTCTAAAGTCAAAATTTTTATTCCAATCTATTTTATTTTCACAAAAAATTTCCTTACTCCCAATAAAAAATTTTTTTATTTTTTCAAACTTCTTTTGTGAAAACTCATCCAAAATCTTCTCCAATTCATTTCTCAAAAATGAAGCACTAGCAAATTCTTCCCTATCCTCAGACACTTTTTCTTCATTATATTCTGAAATTTCTCTTTTTATAGTATACGGCTTTATTTTAAGATTGCCATTTTCTATCTCACGCATATATTCCAGAGCCAGAATATTATTCGACTTCACAATACCATCCAAATCATATTCCTTTAACGCCAGTCTTTGAGAAGTGCTATAACTGTTGCCTTTTTTCATATATTCCATAAGCTTATCCTTATAATCCTGCCTTTTCTGTAAATCAAGCACCTTTTGCAAAACTACAATATTTGCCTCTTCCGCTCCAAAAACCTGAATATTCATCCCCAGATAATCCAAAATCCGTGTCGCCATTTTTGAAAAAATCTCCGCATTTTGAATAGAATAATAAAGTGGCAATTCCACAACCAAATCCACTCCACATTCTAAATTAACCTGTGTTTTCTCCCACTTATCCAAAAACGAAATTTCTCCCCGCTGAACAAAATCCCCACTTATCACTACCACAACCAAAATATTTTCACCAAATATCTCCTTAACTTTCCTAATTTGATACAAATGTCCATTATGAAACGGATTATATTCAGCCACAATTCCTATTTTCAACAATTTTCTCTCCTAAAAACTTTTCTTACATTATACATATTATACCACATAACAATCTAATTTTTATTATTTTTTTTAATTTATTTATTTTTGTAAAAATGTATTGACTTTTTAAAAAAATATGCTATACTATAAAAAATGAAACGTTTCATTTTTGTTAAAATAAATTTTTAGGAGGATTTTTTATGGCAAATAAAAATTATGAAAAAGCCGCAAAAGAAATTTTAGAAGCTGTCGGCGGAAAAGAAAATGTTGTAAGCGGTGCACATTGTGCGACAAGACTTAGACTTGTATTAAAAGATGATTCAAAAATAAATAAGGATAAACTTGATAATATTGAACTGGTAAAAGGTTCTTTTAATAATGCGGGACAATTTCAGATAATACTTGGAACTGGAATTGTAAACGAAGTATTTAAATTTTTTAGTCAAGCTGCTGAATTATCTGAAGTTGGGAAAGAAGAGCTTAAAGAAATTGCAGCTAAAAAAGCTAATGTGTTTCAACGTATTTTAAAATCTCTTGCTGATGTATTTGTTCCAATTTTACCAGCTCTAGTCGCTTCAGGGTTATTAATGGGAATCAATAACGTACTGACATCAAAAGGACTTTTCGTTGCTGGAAAAACATTGATCGAAGTATTTCCTCAATTTACAGATTTAGCAAATATGATTAATTTGTTTTCAAATGCAGCTTTTGTTTTCTTACCTGTATTAATAGGATTTCATGCAGCTAAAAATTTTGGTGGTACACCTGTATTAGGTGCTGTAATAGGAGCTATAATGATTCACCCTGATTTGTTAAATGGTTATGGCTATGGTGAAGCTCTTGCAAAACATACAATTCCTTATTGGAATATTTTTGGATTAAATATTGCACAAGTTGGATATCAAGGAACAGTTTTACCAATAATAGCCTCTTCGTTTATTTTAGCAAAAATTGAAACTTTTACAAGAAAATATGTTCCAGCAATACTTGATATGATAATAACTCCTTTAGTGTCAGTTCTTTTAACTTCATTTATCACTTTTACTGTAATTGGACCAATTATGAGAGTAATCGGGGATGGAATGACTAATGGAGTATTATGGCTGTTTTTTGACTTAGGTCCTCTTGGAGGTGCAATTTACGGAGTAGTCTATCCATTGCTTGTAATAACAGGAATGCATCACAGTATGGCTGCTGCTGAAATGCAGATACTTGCTAATATTTCAAAACTTGGAGGTTCACCTACGTTTGCAGTTGTATCAGCTTCCAATGTTGCTCAAGGTGCCGCTGCTTTAGCTTGTTTCTTCTTTATGAAAAAAGATAAAAAAATCCAAAGTGTTGCTTCAGCTGCTGGAATATCTGCACTTCTAGGTATTACAGAGCCTGCTGTATTTGGGGTAAATTTAAATCTTAAATTTCCATTTTTAGCAGCATTAATCGGTTCAGCAGTAGGCTCAGGATATGCAGTATGGATGAAAGTGCTTTCAGTTTCTCAAGGTCCTGCCGGAATTCCCGGAGTAATCGTTATGCGTCCTCAGTCAATGATACAATTTTTAGTATCAATTACAATTTCATTTGTTGTAACATTTATTGTAACCTATTTATTCGTAAAAATTTTTAATAGAAAAGGAGGAAAAAACAATGGAGTGGCCTAGAGAAAAAAGATACGAACGTTTAGAAAATTTACCGGAAGAAGAGTACAATAAATTAAAGGAAAAAGTAAAAAATTCACCATACAGACAAAAATTTCATATCCAGCCCAACACTGGATTATTAAATGATCCAAATGGATTTAGTTACTTCAATGGGAAATATCATATATTTTATCAATGGTTTCCATTAGGTCCAGTACATGGTGTTAAATATTGGTATCATCTCTCTTCAACAGATTTAGTGACATTTACAGATGAAGGAATTGCAATGAAACCAGATACTGTTTATGATAGCCATGGTGTTTTTTCAGGAACTGGCCTTACGTCAAAAGATAAACTGTTTTTATTCTACACAGGAAATACAAGAGATGAAAACTGGATTAGAAATCCGTATCAATGTATTGCAGTAATGGATAAGGAAGGAAAAATCACAAAAAATGATAAACCGTTTATAAATAAAGTTCCAGATGGATATACAGACAACTTCAGGGATCCAAAAGTTTTTATAAAAAATGGAAAATATTATTGCTTAGTAGGAGCTGAAACAGATGACAATAAGGGAGCTATAGTTTATTACAGTTCAAATGATTTGAAGGAATGGGAGTTTCGTGGAAATTTAAAGACTGATTTCAGTGAAAATAGTGGATTTATGTGGGAATGTCCTGATTATTTTGAATTTGAGGATAAAGCTGTTTTAATGTTTTCTCCACAAGGAATGGAAGCTGTAGGAGAAAAATATAATAATATTTTTCAGTCAGGATATTTAATTGGAGAAAAAATTGATTTTGAAAAAGGTGAATTTAAACATCAGGAATTTAAAGAATTTGACAGAGGATTTGAATTTTATGCACCTCAAACGATGGAAGATAATAAAGGTAGAAGAATATTAATTGGCTGGTTTGGACTTCCAGGAACTGACAGTGTAACTGATAAATATGACTGGGCTCATTGTCTGACAATTCCTAGAGTGCTTGAACTGAAAAATAATATTTTATATCAGAAACCTTTACCTGAACTTGTTAAACTTAGAAAATCAGAAGAGGAATTCTCTTTTAAACTGAATAACAATTCTGTCAATTTAAAAAATGAGAAAAGAACTTATGAACTGGATGTAAATTTTGAAAATATAAAAGCTGAGAAAGTTGGAATGAAATTTAGAGTTGGAAATAACGAAGAAACTGTCTTCTTCTACGATTTGAAAAATAATGAACTTGTATTTGATAGAACTCATTCCGGTGAATTAACAGAAAATTTTGAAGGAGGAGACATCAGAAAATGTAAATTTAAAGAAAAAAATCTGAAATTACATTTATTCTTAGACGAGTCCTCAGCTGAAATTTTCGTAAACGATGGACTTGAAGTTTTTAGTTCAAGATTATATAATAAAATGAAAAATAATGAAATTTCATTTTTTACAGACGGAGAAATCGAAATCAAAGGTAAATTATGGGAAATTTAGTGATTTAGAGGTGAAAAAATGCCTACTATGAAAGACGTAGCAAAATTAGCAAAAGTTTCTGTTGGAAGTGTATCAAAATATTTCAATGGTATTGCTTTAAAGGAAAAAACTAAACTTGCAATTGAAAAAGCAGTAAAGGAATTAAATTATGAACCAAATATATATGCTAAAGGACTAAAAATTAACAGGACCAATACTGTTGTCCTTATAATTCCCAGCATTTGGAATCCCTTTTTTAGTGAATTAACTTTTCATATTGAAAAAGAACTACGAAAACATGAGATAAAATTGATTCTATATAATTCAGAAAATAATATAGAAAATGAAATTCAGTTTATAACAATGTCAAGGCAGAACAAAGTAGATGGAATAATAGCAGTGACATATAGTAATATAGATGAATATGTATCAGAGACTCTTCCATTTGTTAGCATAGATAGATTTTTTTCACATAAAACAAATTTTGTAAGTAGTGATAATTATTCAGGTGGAAGATTAGCTACAGAAATGTTAATAAAACATGGGAGTAAAAATTTAGCCTATATTGGTCATGGCTCAAAATATTCAAATGACACTATTTCAAGATTAAACGGTTTCAAAGACTATTGTAGTGAGCATAATATTTTCAATCAAATATGCTACAATACTGGAACAAGAGAAGAATTTGAAATGGAAGTAGATAATTTTATAAAAAAATTTATTATAACCAAAAAAATTGATGGTATTTTTTCTTCAACAGATGCACATGCTTTCTACATTTTAGAAAAACTAGAAGATTTAAATATTTCTGTACCTGAAGATGTCCAAATAATAGGCTTTGACGGGGCAAAGTCTTCAAAAAGAGAAAAAAATTATTTATCTACAATTAGACAGGACATTGAAGAAATTGCTGTACAATCTGTTAAAATACTAGTTGATACAATAGAAAATAAAGAAAATATGGAAAATAAAACAAATGTAAAAATTCCTGTAACATTTTTATCTGGGAAAACAACTAAACCTATATTATAATTTCTACGTTTAATTTTAAATTTTACTATAAATCCAAAAACTAAAGGAGAACAACAATGAAAATACAATTCATATTACACGAAACATTTGAAGCACCAGGAGCTTATCTTGCTTGGGCAGCACTTTCTGGACACGATGTTTCCATAACAAAAGTATATCAATATGAAAACTTGCCTGAAAATGCAGATTCATTTGATTTTCTGATTGTAATGGGAGGACCGCAGAGTCCTATTGGAGATAATAGTGAATTTCCCTATTTTGACGCAAAATCTGAAATTAAATTGATTAAAAAGGCTATAAAGGCTGATAAATTCGTAGTTGGAGTTTGTCTTGGAGCTCAGTTGCTGGGAGAAGCATTTGGTGGAAAAACAGAAAAAAGCCCTTTCCGTGAAATAGGAAATTTTCCAATTGAACTGACAAAAGATGGACTGAAAGACGATAAAATAAAGCATTTTGGAAAACAGGCTATTGTAGGGCATTGGCATAGTGATATGCCAGGATTAACAGATACTGCAAAAGTCTTGGCAACAAGTAAAGGGTGTCCACGCCAGATTATAAAATACAGCGAAAAACATTATGGCTTTCAATGCCATCTCGAATTTACCAAAGCACTAACTGAGTTATTAATATATTCAGATAAAACTCTTGAGCAGGATAGCCAAACTTTACCTTTTGTTCAATCTTCTCAAACAATACGTAACAATAGCTATGATGAAATGAATAATCTTCTCTATAAGTTTTTAGACAAACTTACAAAAGAATAAAATAAATATGTAGAAAATAGCTAAATTCAATTTAAAATACTTTCTAAATCTTGTTTTTAAAATATTTTAAGGTATAATGTAATAAAAGTAATCTAAAATAAAAAAATTTAGGAGGTTTATTATGAAAAAATTATTTTTTTCAATTTTTTTAATGTTTTGTCTAAACATTTTTTCCAATGTAAATTACAATGTTTTTGTAATTATGGATAACAACGCAACTAGAAATGTGGAAAATATTTCAAAAGGGCTTAAAGATGTAGGAATTGAAAGCTTTTATTCCAAAGGATATGCAGTCCATCTGACTTTGTACCTTACAGAATATAAGCCTGAAGCACTAAAAACAATAAAGGATACTGTCAACAAAATTGCAAATCAGACAAAATCCTTTGATATAGAATTTTACAGATTAAGAAAAACTGGCGGAAACTGGTTTATGCTAGATGCTCAAAATAATGAAACTATACAGCAACTTGCAGATGAAATAACAGTCAGCCTGAACAAATATCGTGCAAAGGACGCACAAGTTCCTGACTGGGCAAAATCTATTCCTGAAAAAGTAAAATCATTCAATTTGTACGGCTCTCCAAACGTATTTACAAGCTTTGATCCCCACATAACTTTACTTACTCCAGAAGATTCAGCAAAAATAGATACATTTACTTCAAAATATGATTTTAAACCTTTCAAATCTAAAGTTATTGGTATCGGAATCGCTCAAGTTGACGATTTGGGGCAAGCAAAAAATATAATTTATTCGGTAAAATTTAAAAAATAAAAAAGGAGAAATCGTATGAAAAAACTTGAAAATTATGAACAAATACTTAATAAAATAAAAGAAGAAGAATATTTTTTATTATACGTTTCAATGAATAATTGCAGCGTTTGTCAGGTTGATATGCCAAAAGTTGAGAAAATTGTTAATGAACAAAATTTTCCCGCTTATCATATCGAAGCATCTGAAATTCCTGAAGCTGTTGGGCAATTAAATCTATTTTCAGTCCCAGTAGTTATTCTATTTTATGAAGGCAAAGAGATACATAGACAAGCTAAAATCATTGATTTTGAAGAATTAAATTATAGAATTGAACAAATAAGTGAAAATAAATAAATACCAAAAGGGAACCAATTCTAATAAAACTAGAACTAATTCCCTTAATTTTATTTATCTAACATTTTTAAACCATAAGATCTAAAAATTCCTTCTGCCTTATCAATCAATTCTCGTGTCGGAGTTGGTGTATCCTTTAATTTATATTCTTTCCCAACTTTTTCCCATTTATACTGACCCATCTGATGAAATGGTAAAACATCCACTCTTTCCACATTCTTTAACTGCGAAGTAAATTTTGCCCACTCGTGCAAGTCATTTTCATCATCAGAATATCCTGGAACTAACACATATCTCAGCCAAGTTGGCTTATTAATTTCATTCAAATATTTTGCAAATTTTAATGTATTATCAAGCTCCACTGAAGTTAATATTTTATATTTTTCAGGATTTATGTGCTTAATATCAAGAAGCACCATGTCAACAAGCTCAAGCACTTGTTTTGCCTTATCAGAAAAAATATAGCCAGATGTATCAAGTGCTGTCTGAATCCCATTTTCACGACAAAGTTTAAACAGTTCCATCAAAAATTCAGGCTGCATCAAAGGCTCTCCCCCAGAAACCGTAACTCCTCCAGTCTTTATAAATCCTCTTACCTTCAAAATTTCCTTCATAACTTCAGATGCAGTCATAATCATTTTTTTATCTTTAATTTCCCAAGTATCTACATTATGGCAATACAGACATCTAAGAGGACATCCCTGCAAAAACAGCACAAATCTGATTCCAGGTCCATCTTTAGTCCCAAACGATTCAAATGAATGTATATATCCTTTCACTTCCATATTAATTTTCTCTCTTTCTTTTTTATTCATAAATTATTTGATAACTTAAATTTTATTTAATGCTATATTATTTTCATTTTTTAAACATAGTCTAGTATAAACTAATCTGTCGGAGCATTTTTCTGTGCTGACAAAATTGTTTGAGCATAGCGAGTTTTTTGTCAGTGCAGAAAAATGTCGTAGACTAGCCATAGGTTGTAGGATTTGCGGCAATGAGCAATCCTACGAAAATAAAAATGAAAAAACACAGTAATATGAAAAAATATTTATTAATCAAAATATCTAAAAAATAATAAAAAACAATTTAGTTGAATGATTATGAATTAACTATCAAACAACCCTATTATAAAAATTTATTTCCATTTTTAAACAGGGTTTAGTATAAATTATCATACAATAGAAAAGAATGCCGCATAATTCATATTTTTATGAAACTATGCGACATTTTTCATATTTTTAGAAAATCGTTACAAAATTTACTTCAGATTTTCATACTTAAATTTCTAAATTTTTCAAATACTACATTTTATTTGAAATTGTTCTGTTAATTACATCTAATTGTTGTTCTCTAGTCAATTTAACAAAGTTTACTGCATATCCAGAAACTCTTATTGTCAATTGAGGATAATTTTCAGGATGTTCCATCGCATCTTCCAACAAATCTCTTCCAAATACGTTTACATTCAAGTGATGTCCTGTTTGATTGAAGTATCCATCCATTAATCCAACTAAGTTAGTTTGTTTTTCATTTGAATTTTTACCTAATGTTTCTGGTGTAATTGCGAATGTGTAAGAAATTCCATCATTTGCATCTTCAAATGGGATTTTAGCTACTGAGGCAAGTGAAGCAACAGCTCCTCTTGTATCTCTTCCATGCATAGGGTTTGCTCCTGGACCAAATGGTGCTCCAGCTCTTCTTCCATCAGGAGTATTTCCTGTTTTCTTACCGTATACTACGTTTGAAGTAATTGTCAATACAGATTGTGTAGGAGTTGCATTTCTGTACATTTTGTGAGTTCTTAATTTGTTCATAAATCTTCTTGTAATGTCTACTGCAAACTGATCTGTCGCATCGTCATTATTTCCGAATGGAACATAATCTTTTTCATTGATGTAGTCAACTGCGTCCCCTTCTTCATCTCTTACAACTTTTACTTTACCATATTTAATAGCTGCCAATGAATCTGCAATAATTGATAATCCTGCAATTCCAAATGCTTCTGTTCTTCTAATGTTAACATCATGCAATGCCATTTCCAATGCTTCATAAGAATATTTATCGTGCATATAGTGAATGATATTCAATGCTTTAACATAAGTTGAAGCTAACCAGTCTAACACTTTGTCTAATTTTTCCCATACTTCGTCAAATTCCAAGTATTCACCTTTAATTGGTTCAAATTGTCCTTCTGGAGTAACTTGAATTTTTGATTTTTCATCTTTTCCACCGTTAATTGCATATAGTAATGCTTTTGGCAAGTTTACTCTTGCTCCAAAGAATTGCATTTGATGCCCAATAGTCATTGGAGATACACAACAAGCGATTCCATAGTCATTACCAAATTGTGGACGCATAATGTCATCATTTTCATATTGCACTGATGATGTATCAATTGATACTTTAGCACAGAATTTTTTCCAAGTTTCAGGTAATTGTTCACTCCATAAAACTGTCAAGTTTGGTTCAGGCGAAGTTCCCATATTGTACAATGTATGTAAAATTCTGAATGAGTTTTTAGTAACTAATGATCTTCCATCTTCTCCAATACCACCAATTGATTCAGTTACCCAAACTGGATCTCCTGAGAATAACGCATCATATTCAGGTGTTCTTAAGAATCTGATTATTCTTAATTTCATAACAAAGTGATCCATTATTTCCTGAGCTTCTTTTTCAGTTAAAGTTCCTTCCTGCAAATCTCTTTCCAAGTAAATATCTAGGAATGTAGAAGTTCTTCCAATACTCATTGCAGCTCCATTTTGATCTTTTGTAGCAGCTAAGTATGCAAAATATAACCATTGTACTGCTTCTTTACCATTAGTCGCAGGCTGTGAAATGTCAAATCCATAAGCTTCAGCCATTCTCTTTAATGCTTGTAATGCTTTGATTTGTTCAAAAATTTCTTCTCTTAATCTGATAACATCTTCTGTCATTTCAACAGGATCTAAATTTAATAATTCTTTTTGTCTGTCAGAAATTAATCTGTCCACCCCATAAAGGACAACTCTTCTGTAATCTCCGATGATTCTTCCACGTCCGTAAGCATCTGGAAGTCCAGTTATAATTCCTGTTCTTCTAGCTTTTCTGATTTGTTCAGTATAAGCCGAGAAAACTCCATCATTATGAGTTTTTCTATATTTAGTAAAAATTTCTTCTGTTTCAGGATCCAATTTATATCCAAACGCTTCCAAGCTGTTTTTTACCATTCTCAATCCACCGTTAGGGAAAATCGCTCTTTTTAAAGGCGCATCAGTTTGCAGTCCTACGATTTTTTCCAAGTCTTTGTTGATATATCCTGCTCCGTAAGCATCAATTTGAGATGGTATTTTAGTTTCAGCATCATAAATACCTTTTTCTCTTTCTACTTTAAATTTTTCTGAAAGACTTTTCCATAATTCAGTAGTAGCTTCTGTTGGACCTTCTAAAAAGCTGTCATCTCCTAAATATTCAGTATAATTTAATCTGATAAATTCTGTAACATCGATGTTGTTTGTCCAATTTCCTTCTTTAAATCCTCTCCATGCGTTCATTATTTAACAACACATCCTTTCAAACATTTTATTTATTTGTAATCATTGTAATATTGATTTCACTCTACTAGTATTATACCCCAAAAATTTCATAAAAGCAAATATATTTTTACATTTTTTTTAAACTTTTTTCAGTAGAAAAATATGCTATAATCCTTTATTTATAGTGAAAAAAGTAACTTGTGTTTTCTATTAACCATTTCTATTTTTTGCAAGTTTTATTAATTTTAAAATAATTTCTATCTAATGTTTTTTTATTGTCTTTTTATTCTTTTAGGAAATATTCTTCTTTCTTTTTTAAATTCTAAATATTGTATCATCATAGTCCGTAAATGTATCATTTGTTTTAAAAAATTATTTTTATTTTTCAAAGCTCCTTTTTCGTTCTCAATTTCAAAATGATATATCGGAATTTCTGAATAATTTTTTATTATACTTATAAACTTGGAACTTGAAATTAATAGTATTTGTTCAAATTCATCATTATTTTTAGTAATAATCTTTTTAAATTTATCTAACCGTTCTACTTTTACTATATTTATGAAATTAAAAATTTTACTTACTTTATTATATACTTTTAAGATTTCCTTTTCCTCTAAGTCAACTAATATTAATGTTGAAATTTTTTGAACTTTATCTAAATCTACGTATTTTTTTATAATTTGTTTACTAGGGAAATTTTTATTTTCAAAATTTATTGACGATTCTGCAATATCATAAAATTCTATCTTATCTTGCTCTGCTGATTTTTTAATTTTCAGATTTTCATCATTTTGCAAAGATAATTCTCTATTAATTTTATTTATTACATTTTCCGCATTATTTCTTTTCCTGTGTAATTTTTTATAAAACGTTAAAATAAATTTTGGATTCATTTCTAACTTTTCTCTTTTAAAAATTTTTTCCATAATTACAAGAAAGTTTTCATTTTTAAGAGTTTTTGAAATAGTATGATTGTAGTTTGTATCTTCATTCTTAAAATTCAAGAGAAAATAAACTAACATTTTATATTTTTCATCTATTGAAATTATATTTGTGTATTCTTTAATATAAGAAAAAATTAACTTGTGAATGTATTTAACATTCTTTATTTTTAGGATTTCCTGCATAATCTTAAAATAAAAATTTTCTTGATACGTACTTTTACCAATATAAATTTTTTCTAATCTTCTACATAAAATTTCCTTTAAATAATTTTCCTTGAACTCTTTAAAATTAGAATTTTTCTCTTCAAATAATTTTTCTATGTTTTCAGATTTTACATATTCTGAATATTTAATATTAAAAATCTCCAGTATTTGTTTTAAATCATTTTGAATATTTCTTTTATTTTCTTGAGGTTTCTTAATTTGTTTATTAAAGTTATAAATGTTTAATTTTTCTTTTCCGAATAGTAAAATGAATGAAATGAGGTCTCGTCGAAATGTCTTTTTTATATCTTTACTTTCTATCTTAAATATATTTTCATCATATTTTCCAAAATAATATAAATAATTTTTACTTGCATGTATTATCCCAGTGTTACGCTCCTGCAAAAACTTATTTATATTTTTAATATTCTTAAATCCATATTTTTCTAGCAAATCTTTTTTATTAACTATCTTAAAATTCAAAATCTCCTTTAACAAGTCACTTTCATTAAAATCAATTTTCACTACCCATTTTCACCCCATAATTATTATTTCTCCTGTAATACTGATGTTTACAGGCATTTTCATAATAACAATTATGAATTTATTTTTTTAGATGACGTTTTTAATTTTTTTATTTATTGAAAATACCCTATAAATATTGACTTATCTTTATTTGTTAAAATTAATTTTAAATTAAACAAACAGTTTATAATTTTCAAAAAAATATCTTGAAATATATATTTTTATTATAGAAATAACATTATAATATTTTTCAAATTTTTATGAAAAAAATTTTATTATTAAGTATAGTTAATTTGCTTTAAATTTTAAAGTTTCTTCAATTTTGTTATTTTAAAATTGTAGTGTCTATGTTATTTTAAAGAATTGATTTATTAGATTTTTTAATAATTTTTGTTTAAATTAAATTGATATGAAAAAAGAGAATGCTAAATTATCTAAACAATAAAATTCATTATTGATTATTTTTTTACACTCTCTCATTAAATAAAGTTTCTACATTTATTTATTAAACAGTTTTTGAATTTCAATCTTTTTTTGCACTAATCGTTCTGGCAATTCGTTCATCCACACCAGCGGATCTTTGGGATTTACAAGCCTTTTTATATTATCCTTATTTTTTTCTTCGTCAAACCATATAAGTTTCGTAATTGCTCCCGCCCCAATTCCAATAATCGTCTTATTTTCCTCGATCATTTCGATGTTGTAAATTGATTCACTTCCATTTAAAGAATACCCTAGATTTTCTCCCCATTGAAAGCTATTTTTCTGGCGATACATATAATATGGAAAAAGCCCTTTATTTTCAGTTACATTTTGGATTTTTTCGTAAATTTTTTCATAATCCAGTACGTCTTCATGAACATAATTTTCTTTGTTAAGACGGCTTGCATTTTTTATCGCCAAATTGTGAATTGTCAGATTTTCCATGTTGTATTTGGAAATCTCGTCCATTGTGTACAAAATATCTTCTGTAGTTTCACGTGGCAAGCCTAAAATTAAGTCCATGTTTATTTCTAATCCCAGATTTTTAGCAAGCTTGTAAACATTATCAAATTGCTCCCTGTTGTGATAACGATTTACAAGTTTTAGAGTTTTTTCATTAAAAGATTGTGGATTTATACTGATTTTATTTATTCCATAGCTTTTAATAATAGTCAATTTCTCTTCATTTAACGTGTCAATTCTTCCTGCTTCAAATGTAAATTCCTTTAAATAATCCAAATTATAGTTTTCTTTTACAGTTTCTAGCAATTCGTCAATTTCTTCTGCCGTTAAGATTGAAGGTGTTCCTCCACCAATATAAATTGTGTTGATTTTTAAATCAAGTTCCTGCGTTAATTGTCCGATTTCACGGATTTCGTGGTAAATTGACTCTATGTATTCATCATATTGCTCTGCATATTTCCCACGTAGCAGATAGGCTGGGAATGAACAGTATGAGCATTTTGTAGGGCAAAAGGCAATTCCGATATAAATTCCGATTGTTTCTTTATCCAGATATGGCTCCTGACGTTTTACAATGTCTAGCAGAAGTTTTCTTTTTTCATTACTTACAAAGTATATTTTTTCCAATATTTCGTTAATTTCATTATAAGATAATCCCATCTTTAAAAAACGCCCCACAATCTTTGTAGGACGTACTCCTATTAAAATACCCCATTTATATTCATTTTTTTTATCAAAAAGTTTCATTAAGGAACTTTTAGCCATAACTTCTGCCTGATCAAAATATTCTTCATTGACTTTCTTATGTGAAAATGTAACTTCTTTTAAAATTTTTCCATTTTTATTATCAATTAATATCGTATTTACAGTAATTTTTTCTGTATTATCACTTTCTGAATCTTTTAGTTTTCCACAGTTATTCTCAAAGTTTTCCACATCTTGATTTTTTCTAAAATTAACACTAATTTCCACATCATTTTCACTATTTTCCAAAAGAATATCATAATGCTCAGGTAAAAGCACACGAATAAATTCCTCAAGTTTATTCTGATTAATCTCAATATTCGCTCTTATCATCTATTTTATAGCTCCCATAAAGTATAGCACCAGCACAACTATCCCAAGAACAATCCGATAATATCCAAATATCTTGAAATCGTGCTTTTTAATGTAATTCATAAAGACTTTTATCACAGCATACGCAAATACAAATGATAAAACAAATCCTAAAGCAATCAAAAACCATTCATACCCACTTAAAGCCGTACCAAGTTTTACCAGTTTCAAAAGTGTCGCCCCAAGCATTGTCGGAATCGCAAGAAAAAATGAAAATTCCGTTGCTAAAACTCTGTTTAATCCGAGTAAAACTCCACCAATAATCGTAGCAGCTGATCTCGAAGTTCCCGGAATCATAGCAAGACATTGAAACAGCCCTACTCCAATTGCAGTTTTTACTGACATCTGAGTGATTGAAGTAATTCCTCCTTCCTTTTTCTCCCTAGACTCAAGCCAAATAAGTATAACTCCATAAATAACCAGCATTACTGCCACAACTACCGAATTAAACAGCACTTTATCAATAATATCATCAAACAAAAGTCCCAGAACAACCGCAGGAAGCACTGCAATCACTATTTTTATCCACATTTGAATAATATCCATCCGCTGACTTTGGCTAAGCCCTTTTGCAAACGGAAAAATTCTTTTCCAATAATATACAACTACCGATAAAATTGCCCCTAACTGTATAATTATCTTAAATGCATTGGCAAACTCCTCATTTTGTGAAAGCTGCAAAAACTGATCCACAATAATCATATGCCCTGTACTACTGACAGGTATAAACTCTGTAAGCCCTTCCACAAGGCTTAAAATAAATACTTTAATAATATCTGCAAACATAATATTTTCCTTTCTATAATAATTTTTATTTCTTAACATTATATCATATATTTTTAACTTTATTAATAGTTAGATACATTTCTGACAGAGTAAAAAATATAGGGGCAAATAAATTTAATTAAATTTCGAATTAACAAAAAAGAGGAAACCAGTTACAATATAATCGCTAAATCCTATTGAAAGGTGGTTTCCTCTATGATTAGAATATCAAATTTTTCTTCACTTGTAAAGACTTTTTTTAAAAATATTTTTTCCTTCAGACTTCCGTTTGAGCAGCAGTTTAAGCTGTTTGTCACAAAAGCTTTTGAAACGCTGTTTAGAGTTTATGTCAAAAGAGTTGATGATTACTTCTTTCATTCCAACGAAAGAAAAGATAAGTTTAAAAGCAAAGGATTTGTTAAAAGAACTGTTACCACTGCCTTCGGGGATGTAACTTTTGAACGTCGAAAATATGTAGACAAAAAAACAGGCATTCACTACTATATTGATGAAAAAATTGGACTTAAGCGGTATAGACAGCTTTGTAAGAGAGCTTGGAATTTACAAGCCAATACACATTTATGACAAGTTCCATTTAGTAAAAGCCATAGCTGAAATTTCTAAAAGGGACAAGGAAATATCAAAAAATCTTTACAGGTGGCTTGAGAAAGATAACTTTGCAGAACTTGAAAACTTTTATGAAAATTTCAAGGAAAAGGAGAATGTAAGCCAGAGAAGAAAAGACCAGACGAAGATGCTGTTTAACCAGTATGAGAAGATAAGAAGAATATATACGGAGGAGGACTACATAGGCTCAAGGACGGAAGCCCTAGTATCCCACGAATGCTCAAGATTTCTATCAAGCAGGCCAAAAGCATTTTCAAGAAGAAAGATAAAGGCAAGAGCATTATACCACACTTTCTTTGCAAACTATGGAAAAAACAGGTAAAAGGCGTATGAATTGTACTTTAGCGGCAAAAGAACGAGTTCACTAGAAAAGGTAATAGAAATGGAATGCTTGCCAGAAATTGTTAATGAAGCAGAGAAAAGCACAAACATTCCATATTTGAGAGGAGGAGAATGTCCTATTAGGGAAGTTTTAAAAGAAATATCACAAAGTAAAATATTTTAAAAAAAGCAGTCAAAAAAGATTTGTTGTGGTATTTAATGACTGCCCCTATATTTTTTACTCTGTCCTGAATATTTTACTTACTTGCATTTCTAATTTAAATATGTTATAATTAGAGCGATAAAAACCAAATAAAAAACAAAAAAAATCTAAAATAAATGGAGGAAAATTTAAAATGGCAAAAGCTAAATTTGAAAGAAGCAAACCACACGTAAACGTAGGAACAATCGGTCACGTTGACCATGGAAAAACAACAACAACAGCAGCAATATCAAAAGTATTGGCTGAAAAAGGGCTAGCTGAAAAAGTTGATTTTGAAAACATCGACCAAGCCCCTGAAGAAAGAGAAAGAGGGATTACAATCAACACAGCTCATATCGAATACGAAACAGAAAAAAGACACTATGCTCACGTTGACTGTCCAGGCCATGCCGATTACGTAAAAAATATGATTACAGGAGCAGCTCAAATGGATGGTGCTATCCTAGTAGTATCAGCAGCTGATGGTCCTATGCCTCAAACAAGAGAACATATCCTACTTGCAAGACAAGTTGGAGTTCCTTATATCGTAGTTTACTTAAACAAAGTAGATATGGTAGATGACGAAGAATTATTAGAATTAGTAGAAATGGAAGTAAGAGAATTACTAACAGAATATGGATTCCCTGGAGACGATGTACCAGTAATCAAAGGGTCTTCATTAGGAGCACTAAATGGAGAACAAAAATGGATAGATGCAATTGTTGAACTTATGGACGCAGTTGACGAATATATCCCAACACCAGAAAGACCAGTTGACCAATCATTCTTGATGCCAATTGAAGACGTGTTCACAATTACAGGAAGAGGAACAGTTGTAACAGGAAGAGTAGAAAGAGGAGTAATCAAGGTTGGTGAAGAAGTGGAAATCGTAGGAATCAAACCAACAACAAAAACAACTGTAACAGGAGTAGAAATGTTCAGAAAATTATTAGATTCAGGACAAGCTGGAGATAATATAGGAGCATTATTAAGAGGAACTAAGAAAGAAGAAGTGGAAAGAGGACAAGTACTTGCTAAACCAGGAACAATCAATCCACATACAGGATTTAAATCAGAAGTATATGTATTGACGAAAGATGAAGGAGGAAGACATACACCATTCTTCACAGGATACAAACCACAATTCTACTTCAGAACGACTGATATTACAGGAGAAGTAAACTTACCAGAAGGAGTAGAAATGGTAATGCCTGGAGATAACATTGAAATGACAGTAGAATTAATTCACCCAATCGCGATGGAAGAAGGATTAAGATTTGCGATAAGAGAAGGTGGAAGAACAGTAGCTTCAGGAGTAGTTGCAACTATTACTAAATAGTTTTCTTTATCAATAAATTATGTAATATTAAAATAATTATTATATTTGGATTTTAAAACATACCAAATACATCTTTATAAAATCTTGAGGAAATTTAGTTAATTATTAAATATAAATTTTGATGTGTTTAATATGAATTAGATAGTACTCAAGACCTTTATAATTTAAGATATAAATATAAAGTTTTAGAAAAAATTATTTTTGTATCTTAAATAAATTTAAATTATGATTCTATTAAGGTTTCTTAAAAAAGAATATTATTTATTCTTTTAAAAAAAAACTTTACAAATTCATATTATTGTGTTAGAATTAGAATTGAATTATTAAGATATATATTTGTTAAAATTATTTTTAGGAGGAAGAACAATGAAAAAATTATTAGGATTATTAGCATTAGCAGTAGTATCAGCTTCTGCATTCGCTGATCAAGACACATTAAAAGAAATTCATTTTTCAAGTGAATTAAGACAAACTTATACAGATAAAAATAGACAAACTTCAAATGGATTAGGTGCTTCTGGATTCAAAAAAGATAACCAAGAAAATACTAAAGTAAGAACTATCTTGGGTGGAGACTTAAATTTAGTTGATGAAGGAAACTTAGGATTAAGATTTGAATTTCAAAATGATCAAGATAGAGCAAGAAACCCTTATGATGCTTACAAAGCGGATAACAGAATTGGTTCTTATGGTGCGTATGACAAATCTAGAACTTGGGAAAATGATATTGCATTATACAAAGATGTCACATTAGGTTCTTGGACTTCTAAATGGGAATTAGGATGGAAGTATAAAGCTACTAACGGTAAGAGCAGATATGCAGGACATAGAGGAACATCAAATGAAATTTATGTAGGACCTACATTTGACATTAATTTCTTAGGACAAAATTTCAATGCAAAAACTCAATTAGTTTACTTTGACGAAACAGGTAATAAAAGTGCAGATAATGCATGGAGCGGTAATGATTTTGATAGAAAGAAAGTATCCGGTATAGGAGCTAATATTGACTTATCTACTAGCGGTAAAATTTTTGATAATAAATTTGGAAACTTAGGATATTATGCTAATGCAAATCAACGTGTAAGAGATGCAAGAGGTACTTTATCTGAAACTCAAAAAGATGCAAAACCTAGTGTATACTTAGACTATGTTGTAGGAGCAACTTATAATACACCTTCAGTTGTAGGATTCTACGGATTAGTTAATACTGAAAATGAATGGGAAAAACATACTGCTAAACATGGATTCCAAAATAACTTCTCAGTATGGACTGGATTAGGATATAAAGTAGGATTTGATTTACCAGTTGGAACATTAACAGTAAATCCAGTAGTTAAATATAAAGTAGTTAACAAAGAAACTGTTAAAGGTTCTTTCTATGATAAGCGTTTTTATATGAGTCCAGATAAAGAAAAATACACAAGAGAAACTAACGAAGTAAGAGCTGGAGTAAGTGTTGGTTTAGAAGTTAAATAATTTTATAAAAAGAGATGAGAGATTTTTTTCATCTCTTTTTTTGTATTCAAAATTATGAAACTCCCTAAAACTACACTATTTTTTAAGTATTCAGATTAATAATTTTTCTAAGAATAAAATAGAATAAATAAAAACGTAAAATTTTTTAAAAATGAGTTGACAAATTTGTAAAAATATATTATACTAATTAAGTGATTTGAATATTTGCCCGAGTGGTGAAATTGGTAGACGCAACGGACTCAAAATCCGTCGATTTTATATCGTGCCGGTTCGACTCCGGCCTCGGGCACCAATAATATAATTAAATTTTTTCATAATAAATTTCACTCTATATTCTAGAGTGTTTTTTATTTTTTATAAAAATAGATATTTAGAGTTATAACATACTGGCATCTCTTTAAAATTAAACAAATACAAGGTTTAACTACACAGTCATAACCTTTAAGTCTCTTTTTTAAGAGGATTTGCTATAAACTACCTTAAAAATAAATTGAATAATTCTGTTCTTAACTTAAACCATTTAGTTTTTTTAGCTTGATTCTAAATGTGTGTGATAAGAAATTTCTTGAAATTCTAAAATAAAAATGATAACATTATAGTGTTTCAAATTACAAAAAGAAAAAATTTTGATATTTAACAAATGTTTTCGACTTTTATAGTTGGTAATAAAATTTACGTAATAAAGGACATATGATAATTTTTATAAACAATTCGAAAGCTATTCAGTAAAATAAAATTGGAACTTTTTTACAAAATATAAAATAAAAAAATTGGAGGGAATACAGTGGAAAAAAGAGCAACAATTATAACTTACGGTTGCCAAATGAACGTAAACGAAAGTGCAAAAATGAAACAAATGCTACAAACTATGGGATACAATATGACGGAAGATATTGAAAATACAGACTTGGTATTTTTAAATACGTGTACAGTTAGAGAAGGTGCAGCTGTTAAAGTTTATGGAAAATTAGGAGATTTGAAAAGAATTAAGGAAGAAAAAGATGGTAAAATGATTATCGGAGTTACTGGATGTCTTGCTCAGGAAGTAAGAGACGAATTTATAAAGAAAACTCCTTATGTAGATTTAGTGCTTGGAAATCAGAATATTGGAAGAATTCCTGATATTTTGGAAAGAATTGAATCTGGAGAAGATACACATATTGTTATGGTGGATGATGAGGATGAATTGCCGACTAGAGTAGATGCTGACTTTGGAGATGATATTGTTGCTTCAATTTCCATAACTTATGGATGTAACAATTACTGTACGTTTTGCATTGTTCCATATGTACGTGGAATGGAGCGTTCTGTACCGCTTAACGAAATTATTAGGGATGTTGAGCAATATACAAAGAAAGGATACAAAGAAATATTATTTTTAGGGCAAAATGTAAATTCATATGGAAGTGATTTTGCAAATGGACAGGATAATTTTGCTGAATTATTGGAGCAAAGTGCAAATGTAGAAGGGGATTTCTGGATAAAATATGTGTCTCCACATCCAAAGGACTTTAGTGATGAAGTAATAGATGTAATCGCAAGAAATCCTAAAATCGCAAGAATGCTACATTTACCGCTACAATCAGGTTCTACAAAAATTTTGGACTCAATGAATAGAGGTTACACAAAAGAAGAATTTATTGCACTTGCTAAAAAAATTAAAGAAAAAATACCTGATATCGGGCTTACAACTGATATTATTGTAGGGTTTCCAGGAGAAACTGATGAGGATTTTCAAGACACAATGGATGTTGTGAATGAAGTTGGATTTGAAAACGCATTTATGTTTATGTATTCAAAAAGAACAGGAACTCCTGCAGCTACAATGGAAGAACAAGTTGACGAACAGACTAAAAATGAAAGATTACAACAGCTTATGAGATTACAAAATATGAAAGCAAAGGAAGAAAGTCAAAAATATTTGGGACAAACTGTAAAAGTGTTAGTAGAAGGACCGAGCAGAAAAAATCCTGAAATGTTGACTGGAAGAAGTTCTACACATAAAATAATTTTATTTAAAAGTGATAGAAAAGACTTAAAAGGACAATTTGTAAATGTAAAAATTTATGATGCGAAAACTTGGACATTATATGGAGAGATGGTGGAATAATGGGAAAAATTGAAGATGAAAAAAAGTTGGAAGAGCAGGCTGAGCCAATTAAGAAAAAAAGAGGTAGACCAAAAGCTGCAGAAAAAATAGTTGAAGAAAGTGATAAAAAATTGGAAACTTTAGAAGAAAATAAAGAAAATAAAACAGAAGAAAAAAAAGTTACATTGGAACAAGGAAATGAAGAAGAGGAAATGATAAAAAATATATTGGAACAAAATGTAACTAATTTAAAAAAAATAGCTAAAGAATACAAAATTGAAGGATTTTCAGGAATGTCAAAACTTGAGTTAATTAATGCTATTCTTATTGAAAAAGGGAAAGAAAATGGAAAAACTTATGGTTTTGGAAAATTAGATATAATGAGTGAAGGAACTTATGGATTTTTGCGAAAAACTTCAATTGGTCCTGATATTTATATGTCAGTTTCACAAATAAAAAGATTTTTTCTGCGAAATGAAGATATTGTATTTGGAGAATTAAGAATTCCGATTGGAACAGAAAAAAACTATGGAGTTCTAAAAGTGCTATTAGTAAATGGAGATTTGCCAGAAAAATCGTTAAAACGTCCATATTTTGACGATTTGATTCCTTCTTATCCAGATGAAAAATTAAACTTGGGAAATGGTGAGATATCTTCAAGAATTATCGACTTAATTTCACCAATTGGAAAAGGGCAGAGAGGACTTATCGTTGCACCGCCAAAAGCTGGAAAAACGGTGTTACTGTCAACTCTTGCAAATGATATTATAAAATATAATCCAGAAATTGATGTATGGATATTATTAATTGACGAGAGACCTGAAGAAGTTACTGATATTAAGGAAAATGTAAAAGAAGCGGAAGTTTATTCAGCTACATTTGATGAAGATCCGAGAATGCACACACAAGTTACTGAAAACGTTCTGGAAATGGCAAAAAGAGAAGTTGAGCGTGGAAAAGATATTTTAATCTTAATGGACAGCCTTACAAGGCTTGCACGGTCGTATAACATCACAATTCCTTCAAGCGGAAAATTGATTTCTGGTGGAATTGACCCAAATGCACTTTATTATCCAAAAAGATTTTTAGGAGCTGCAAGAAATATTAAAAAAGGTGGAAGCTTGACAATTATAGCAACGGCTTTGATTGAAACAGGAAGTAGAATGGATGAAGTTATTTTTGAAGAGTTTAAAGGAACCGGGAATATGGAAATTCTTTTAAGTAGGACACTTGAACAGTTGAGAATATTTCCCGCGATAGATGTTTTAAAAAGTGGAACAAGACGTGAGGAATTATTAATTCCGAGAAAAAATTTGGAAAAAATATGGAGATTACGAAGAGAGCTTAGTGAAATGTCAGAAGTTGAAGGAATGAAAAATTTAATTGAACTTATAAAGCAATACAAAAATAATGATGAATTACTAGATGATTTATACAAACATAAAAAAGTTAAATAAAAAACTATACTGCACCCTTGTCTTTAATACAGGATAGAGTGCAGTTTTTTATATTTTTAATAAACTTATCTATGTAACCTTCTTTTAAATTCTTCTTTATAAGATTTATAGGCATATCTTAACATTATACTTAAAATAAAAAGAGGGATGGAAGAAAATATTGACCACGTCATTTTTTTACTTATAATCAATTCTAAAATTAACAAAAAAATTCCAACAAAAAAAATAAAAAAATTCAACATTTTTAACCTGTCACTTTTATGTTTATCCCATATAAATGAAAAGATTAACCCAACAAAATAAAATGCTACAACAATTGGAATCCCACGATTTACACTCCAAGTCAATTTTTTATCTCCCAAATCTAGCAAATACAAATATCCTGATACTCCAATCAGAATTAAAAATAAATTTGTTCTCATTCGATAGGAATCTAAAAATATAAATAATCCTAAATCAAAAACTAAAATTGAAAGAATTGCATAATATCCCCATTCTATTTTTCCATACATTATTAAATTTTGAAATAGGACTTCTAGTATTGAAATTATTGAAATTGTAAAAAATGAGAGAAATACAGCTTTTTTTACTTTTTTCATTTTCATTTCATATAAATTTATATTGATAATTGGATATTCCTTTTCATATTCCTTTTCTTCAAGTCCATCTATTCTCGGAACAACTGTTTCACATAATGGACATCTTTTTGTGCCTTCTTCCAGTTCTACTCCACATTTTATACAATACATCTTAATTTTCCCCCTTATATTTATGAATAATTTGTAATTATTTTAGATTTTATTCCCCTTTTTCGCAAATAAATAAAAAAATCTCTCTCAATATCATAATTTGCAGTTAAATTTCCAAAATTTACGTAAATTTTCTGATTATCACTAATAACTCCCATTTTTATTTTACATCGTTTACTTGGTGGCGGCAAAAATCTCAAGCCTTTTAAAAATTTTTCATATTTTTTATCAATTTTGAAAATTCCTAAATTTGAAAATCCAGTTGTATAGCCACGTTCACCATAATAATCAAAAATAAATGGAAAAAATAGCCGCTTTATCAAATATGGAACTGACTTTATTATCATATTTCCAATCGGATTCATAGCTTTATAAATACTTTTATAAAATTCCTTTTTAGTAATTTTTAATGCAAAATAATTATCCAGATACGTTATAATTTCTGAAAGGGAATAGGCTCCAAGACTGGCATCCACACTAGGAGTTATATTTATGAAAAAATTTCTGTAAGTCGTTTCTTCAAAAATTTTTCGTAAATCAACTGGAACTCCAATAACAATTGGATTTTTTGCCTGCGAGTATCTGTCCAGCAAAATTTTAAAATACACTGCAAGCAAATATTTTCCAATGGTTGTTCCATATTTTTTACTTTCCGCTTTTAAATCGTTTATGGAAATTTCTCCTGTCGTAACGTGATACTGCCCTTTTTCCAATATTTTTATTGGTAAATGAAATGCTGATTTTATTGTGGTTTCTTTACTCACTTTTTTTAAATATTTTTCATATAAATCGACATATTCATTTTTTTTTATTTTTTCTGTTTCACCAGAGCTTTCTAATATTTCTTCTATTTTTTGGAAATTTGTTTTTTCACAGAAATATTTTTCTTCTAAATATTTTTCAATTAAATCCTGAAAAAATAATAATGCTCCTTTTCCATCTGTTAAAAAATGTGCTATTTCTATCGAGATTTTATTATTAAAATAGATTATTCTCAGCGGATTATCTTTTCTTATGTCTGTACAAGGGTATGTTACTTCTTTTCTAATCATAAAATGTGTTTTCTTTTGCTGCAAATAATTCCAGAAAATCCCTTTTTTTAGTTCTGAATTGTAAAATGGATATTTTTTTTCAAGAAAATTAGACACTTCTTTTAATATTTTTATATCAATATTTTCTGTAAACAATGCAGAAAGCCGAAAGCACGTTGTCCGCCCTTCGCTGATTATTGATGAATAGGTTTTTGCAAAAGCATCTAGCTCATACCAGATTTTTTCATTTTTCACATTTTTCCCCTTTTATTCAAATTTTTTAATTTAATTTTTTAAATAAATTTTTATTTTTCCAGATATTCTTTCAATTTTTCATAATTTTTTTTTGCTGTTTCATATCCAATTTTATAAACTTCAAAAAGTTTTTTACGATTTTTTTCAATTCTTCCCAAAGTCAACTCCACTTCTGGACGTATCACAAAAATTTCTCCCTTTTCCTCAAGTTTATCAATATAATCCAGTATTTCATTATATCGACTAAAACGTGTATTCATTAGTTCCACAAACTTAGGAAACTTTTTGTATCTTATTTTAATAATTTTCCCCAACTGGCTCTGTTTTTTTCTATAATCTTTATTACGTGTCAAAACTACAATATTTTTAGTATTTCCATTTTCAATAGACTTTTTAATTGGTATTGGATCAGAAACTCCTCCATCCAGATACACATTTCCGTTAATTTCCACTAGTCTAGAAAGAAGTGGCAATGAACTTGATGCTCTCACATAAATTGTATCTGTGTCAAAATCTTTAACTTCAGGATATTCGGCTTCTCCTGTTTCACAATTTGTAATTACTGCCTGAAATTTTGTCTTATTTTTTTTAAATGTTTCATTATCAATCGGATTAAGTTTATTTGGAATTTCATTGTAAACTAGATTCACATCAAATAAATCCCCTGTTTTAATCAAACTATAAAGAGTGCAATATCTTTTATCATTTAAATAATCCACTGACACATTAAATGCTCTTTTATGCTGCTTTGCCAAATAACTGCATGCGTGACAAGCTCCAGCAGACACTCCTATACAGTTATCAAATTCAATATTTTTTCCCAGAAAAAAATCTAGCACTCCCGCTGTAAAAATTCCTCTAAGCCCTCCGCCTTCCAGCACTAATCCTGTTCTGTCATTCATTTCAACTTCATCCCTTCTCAGTTTTATTTAATTTTTATCAATTAATATTTTACATTATTATACACCTAACAATCATATTTTTCCACTATTTTTACTTTTAAAGAAGAAAAAATTGTTGACATTTCTTTGTATATTTGGTATAATAAAATTGTAATAGATACAATTTTAAATAAATCATAATTTTTAAAGGAGTGATAAAAATGTCAAAAACAGTTGAAAAATTAAATCTTTACTTAGCTAACTTAAACGTACTTTATAGAAAAGTTCAAAATTACCACTGGAATATTGTTGGTGCTGGATTCTTTTCTGTTCATGCAAAATTGGAAGAATATTATGATGCAATAAATACACAAATTGATGATGTTGCAGAAAGAATTTTGTCAATAGGAGGACGACCTTTAGGAACTCTAAAAGATTACTTGGAAGTTACAACTATTAAGGAAGCTGAAAATAAGGAAATTTCTATTCCAGAAGCAGTAGCTGATGTAAAAAAAGAATTTGAAGCAATGTTAAAATTAGTAAAAGAAATAAAAGTTGTGGCTGACGAAGAAAATGATTATGGAACTTCTGCATTAGTTGACGAATATATCAGCACATACGAAAAAGATTTGTGGATGTTAAATGCATATTTAAAATAATACTTTACAATTAAAAACTTTTACAAAGTCATAAAATCACCTACCATATATATTTAGAGAGAAAGTCTTTATTACAAGATTTTCTCTTTTTTATTTACAAAATATATAAAAAATGTTATAATTAATTATTAATAAAAAATTAAAAGGGTGAGGTTATGGCAATAAGTTTATTTAGTTGCAGTTATATGGGAGTTGATACTTATGTTGTGGAAGTCGAAGTTGACCTATCCAGAGGACTGCCTGTTTTTAATATAGTTGGAATGGGGGATCAGGCGATTTCCGAAAGTAAGGAACGGATTAGGAGCTGCTTTAAAAATATGGGATTTGAATTCCCAGTTAGGCGTGTATTAGTGAATTTGTCACCTGCAAATATTCGGAAAAAAGGAAGTCATTTTGATTTAAGTATTTTTTTGGGAATACTTGCCAATATTGGACACATTTCAAATATAGAAATATTAAAAAAATATCTAATTCTAGGAGAAATTTCACTAAATGGAAAAATAAAATCTATAAATGGAGCAATAAATGCCACAATTTTGGCAAAGGAAACGGATTTTGAAGGAGTTATTGTTCCAATGGAAAATTATAATGAGGCAAAATTGATTTCAGGTGTGGAAATCATTCCTGTTGATGAAATAACAGAATTGCTGGATTTTCTGGATGGAAAAACTGATGTAGAAATTTTACGAAAAAAAGCAGACAAGATAGATAATTTTAAAATTGAAAAAGATGTAAATGTTGAAGAAACTATTGATTTTTCCGATGTGAAAGGTCAGTTTTTAGCAAAAAGAGCGTTGGAAATAGCGGCAGCTGGCGGACATAATGTATTTTTAATAGGAGACCCCGGCTCAGGAAAATCAATGCTTGCCAAACGTTTTAACACAATTCTGCCTGAAATGCCAGAAGAAGAAATAATCGAAACAACCAAAATTTACAGTATTTCAGGAATGCTAAGCCAAAATGAGCCAATAATTCGCAAACGTCCATTTAGAGCTCCGCATTATTCAGCAACACAGGTAGCTCTAGTAGGTGGTGCAAACAGAGTTGGTGAAATTACATTGGCATTAAATGGAGTATTCTTTCTAGATGAAATTGGGGAATTTGAAGGAAAAACGCTGGAAACATTGAGACAGCCGCTGGAAGATGGAAAAATTGTCATTTCAAGAGCAAACTTTAGTGTAACTTATCCAGTAAAAAACATAACAATAACAGCTTCAAATCCTACTCCAAGCGGATATTTTCCTGATAATCCGCTATGCAACGACAGTTTACATGAAATAAAACGTTATCAGAAAAAATTTTCAGGTCCGTTTCTCGACAGAATGGATTTGTACGTGGAAATGCACCAGCTGAAAAAAGATGAAATTTTTGACGAAACTTTATCAGAAAAATCAAAAGACATTCAAGCGAGAGTTATAAAAGCTCGCGAAATTCAAAAACAACGTTTTAATTCAAATACATTAAACAGAGATATGAATAAAAAGCAGTTAAACAAATATTGTAAAATAGATGAAGAAAGTCAGGAAATTATGAAATCGGCGATTGACAATTTAAAATTATCAGTTAGAATGTTTGACAAACTGCTGAAAGTTTCACGAACAATAGCAGATTTGGATGGAGAAGAAAATATAAAAAAGGAACATCTTTTGGAAGCGCTTAATTATAGAAAAAAATAATAGAGATTGTTTCCATAACATAGTTTTTTTATTTTAACAAGAGGGGACTATACTGGATAATATTTACTTTAGTGTAATTCTAAATTCATATAATTATCAACCAAGTCTATTATTCAAAATAATAAAAATGTGTAATCAGTCAATTTAATTTGATTAACTACACATTTTTTTACATAAATTATTATTTTTCAATAATTCTTTTTCCTATAAAATTCAATAATTCTTCTCTTCCTGTATTTTTCAATGAAGAATAAAAAAACACATCTTCGTTTTTAAACACTAATTTTTTCCTAATTTCCTTTAACTGCTTGAATTTTTCATTATTTGACAATTTATCTGCCTTTGTAAAAATTATATAATATTCAATTCCAAAATGTTCCAGCCACTTTAACATTTCCATATCTTCGTTTGACGGAACTCTACGTAAATCAAGCAATAAAAATACAACTTTTTCACGATTTGAAATTAAATAGCTTTCAATAGTTTTTCCCCAGTTTTTCTTAACGGCATCAGGTACTTTTGCAAATCCGTATCCGGGTAAATCAACAAAATGAATTTTGTCATTTATTAAAAAATAATTGATTAATTGCGTTCTTCCTGGAGTTTTACTCGTTCTAGCTAAACTTTTTCTCTTTGTTAAAGAATTTATTAATGATGATTTTCCTACATTTGACCTTCCAATAAATGAAAATTCTACAATATTGTTAAAATCTGGATAATCTTTTTCTACAACTGCAGATTTTACAAATTCAGATTTATTTATTTCCATTTTTCACCTCTTTTTCTTAAATTTTTCACTATTAAATATTTCTAATCTTTAAATTCTTCTCTTGCATTTTCCAATGAAGCTTCGTCTGGCATAAAATACCAAACTCCGTTAATCATTCTTCCATCTCCAGTAATCTCATGCTGCTCAATATCCGAATGGTGAATCAAAACCGCTGGCAATACTGACAAACTTTTAATAGGATTTACTGCTATTTCCATATGTTCCTTTGTATAGCCATAAACTTGAGGAATATATTTCCATCCTGACGGTGCAGCTATTTTTTTGACAATTCCTTGAATAACTTGTCTTTGTCGTTCATCACGCTTGAATGCCGTATCACTTTTTCTATGTCTTGTATATGCAAGTGCCATTCTTCCTCTCAAATTATAAACTTGCCCTTTATCAAAATGATATACTTCCTGATCAAAATAATCCTGATTAAAAGTATGATTTGCAACAACATCGACTCCGTCTATTAAATTTGTTATATTCATCACATCTTCAAATCTGAAACGTACATGATAATTAATTTTTGTATCAAGCAAGTTTTCAACTGCATCAATTGTACATTGTGTTCCACCAAAATGATGTGAATGTGTAATTTTGTCCTGTTTATAATTTTCACAAGGAATTTCCGCATATGTATCACGTGGTATCGAAACCATCTTTATCTGTGCCAAATATGGTATAACCCTTATAACAATAAGCCCGTCACTTCGAGATCCTTCTGTTGGCTGATTTGCATAGGCATCCACCCCAATTACAAGAATATTAAATGGAACGCATAGCCACCCAATTAACGCTGCTAAAGCTATTAGTAATATCAATAATATTTTTTTCATTTTTCACCTCCATAGTTAAAACCAAACCAAAAAGTTATGATCATTTTATTACAAATTCTGAATTATTTAGTTTTTTTCAGTTTAATTTTTAAGAAATTCAGATACATCTGAAAAATCTTGTTAAACATAACATTTAGTTTCTAAATATTTAGTTTCTAAATATTCTAAAAATTTATCAATTTTTTCTTTCAGCTCTTCAATATTTCCGTCATTTTCAATAACAAAATCGCTTCTTTTCTTTTTTTCATCCAAAGGCAACTGAGAATTAATAATATTTAAAGCATCATTTTCACTGCGTTTATCTCTTTCCAAAATTCGCCTAATCTGTGTACTTTTTTTTGCACTGATTAACAAAATATAATCAAATTCCTTTTCCCACTGGACTTCAAAAAGCAGCTGTATTTCTACAAAAATAATTTTATTATTTTTTTTGTATTTGGAAATCTGTTCTCTCATAGTATGCAAAATTTCTGGATGCATAATTGAATTTAAAAGCAGTCTTTTTTCTTTATTTTCAAAAATAATTTTTCCTAATTTTTCACGTGAAATTCGGATTGCATTATTTTCATTTTCAAAATTACCGCTATTTTCCAAAACTTCTTTTCCAAAATTTTCCACAATTTTTTCTATAACTTTTGGAATTTTTATAACCTCATGAGAAATAGTGTCCAAATCAATAACAGGAAATTTATTTCCCCGCAAAATCTGGCTAACTGTACTTTTTCCAGTTCCAATTCCGCCAGTAAGCCCAATAACCATTTTTCTTCAATTTTTCCTTTCTAAAACTTAGTAATTATTACAAATACAATGTATTTTATACCTTTTTTTATTTATTTGCAACAATTTTTTGAAGAAAAAATTTTAATTTGTATAGATAAATTAAAAAAAGCGTTTCAAAATATAAAAAATTTTAGAATAAATAATAAATTTTAGAATAAAATATGGTATAATAAAAGTAGAATTTAAAAAAATAAAAAATTGAAAAAATATTTACAATATGATAAAATTATCTGGAGAAATTAAAAAGTTTTAATTAGCAAAAAATAAGTTAAATATTTGATTCATAAAACAAAAATAAGGAGGACACATGGAACTGAGAGACATTCAGGAATTAATGCAGGTTTTAAAAAAAGAAAATTTAACCGAGATGAAAATAAAATATGGAAACGTAAAGCTTACATTAACTAATTCTGAAACTGGACAAGTTACGAATGCCGCAGCGCCTGTAACAAAAAAAGTTCAAAAAAATATCGCCAAGGCATTGCCTAAAGAAGAAGTTATTAAATCAAGCAATGTAGGAAGAATAAGATTAATAAATTCAAAAGTTGGAACTTCAGTAAGAAAAGGAGAAATTCTTGCCAGAATTAACACAATTGGAATTGACAACGATGTAAAAGCTACTGTAAATGGTGTCTTGAAAGAAGTATTAGTTGCAGATGGTTCAGCTGTGGATTTTGCAAAGGAATTATTTAAAATTGAAGTTAAATAATATTGAAAATAAAAATCTTTTAGGAGGATGAAGACAGTAATGTTCAAAAAAATATTAATAGCAAATAGAGGAGAAATTGCTGTTAGAATAATCAGAGCAGCAAGAGAACTGGGAATAGCAACTGTAGCGGTTTATTCAGAAGCTGACAAGGATTCACTTCACGTGAAACTTGCTGATGAGGCTATCTGTATCGGAACTGCCAGCAGTGCGGATTCGTACTTAAAAATACCTAATATTATTTCAGCAGCACAAATTACAGGAAGTGAGGCAATTCATCCAGGATATGGATTTTTAGCCGAAAATCAAAGATTCGCTGAAATTTGTGAAAAAAACGGAATCGTATTCATTGGTCCAAAACCTGAACTAATCAGTATGATGGGAGACAAAGCCACTGCAAGAGAAACAGCTATTAAACACAAAGTCCCAATAACAAAAGGCTCAGACGGAATTGTACCAAATGTGGAAGAAGCTAAAAAAGTTGCAGAATGGATAACTTATCCTGTTATGATAAAAGCTACTGCCGGTGGTGGTGGTAAAGGAATGAGAATTGCACACGATGAAAAGGAACTTGTGGAAAATTACATTGCAGCCCAAAATGAAGCAAAAGCGGCATTTGGAAATCCAGATGTTTATATTGAAAAATACGTGGAAGAACCAAGACACGTAGAAATTCAAGTAATTGGAGACAAATTTGGAAACGCTGTTCATTTGGGAGAAAGAGACTGCACAATTCAAAGACGTCATCAAAAATTAATAGAAGAATCCCCATCAACTGGAATTGATGCAAAAACACGTGAAAAAATGGGAAAATTTGCTTCAAAACTTGTAAAAGGTATTGGTTACGACAGTGTTGGAACATTGGAATTTCTTGTTGACAAAAATATGAATTTCTATTTTATGGAAATGAATACTAGGATTCAGGTGGAACACACTGTAAGTGAGGAAATTACTGGTGTTGATCTAATAAAAGAACAAATAAGAGTAGCAGCGGGAGAAAAATTAAGTGTTTCCCAAAAAGATATAAATATTAATGGACACGTTATAGAATGCAGAATAAATGCAGAAGATTCTGAAAACGGATTTTTACCTTCTTCAGGAATTATGGAAAAATATATTCCATCTGGCGGAATCGGTGTAAGAGTCGATTCACATTCATATCAAAATTATGAAATACCGCCTTATTACGATTCAATGATTGCAAAACTTATTGTGAAAGGTAAGGATAGGGAAGAAGCTATTGTTAGAATGAAACGTGCCTTAAAGGAATTTATTATAGAAGGTATAGACACAACTATACCATTCCATTTGAAAGTTCTTGATAATAAAGATTTCAATGACGGAATTATCTATACAAATTTCATTGAAACTCATTTTAAAGAAGCTCTTGGAAAATAAAAATAAGTAAATTAATTAATATTAATTTTATATACAAATAATTTTATTATTTGATAAAAATAAAAAAATAGGAGGAATGAAAATGAACGAATTAGGAAATGTAAATATATCACAAGAAGTGGTGGCAACAATTGCAGAATCTGTAGTATCAGAAATTGAAGGAGTAAACAGCCTTGTAGGTGGAACTTCAAAAAATGAAATTGTTAAATTTTTCCAAAATGTATCTTCAGGTGGAAAGGGAATTGAAGTGGAAGTTGGAGAAACTGAATGTACAATAGATTTGTATATCGTAGCTAAAATGGGATACAAATTGCCAGCATTGGCAGGAGAAATTCAAACAAACGTAGTAAAAGCAATTACTGATATGACAGGATTAAAAGTTCAGGAAGTTAACGTATATATTCAAAAAATTGTTAAAGACGATAAAAAAGACGTTGTTCAAACTCCAGTAGAAACAGCAGAAATCGAAGAATAAAAATCATAATACACTCAAACAAAAAACTTTAAAATCGGATAACTCTATTTTTATTACAATTTTAGAAAGTTTCGGTTTTAAAGCTGTTTGGGTATATTTCAGGAAGGAAAGGAGAGTCTGGCAATCTAAACATCATATTTTAAAAGAATTACAAAAAATATTTCTGAAAAATTTGATGTATTTTGACAGCACATATTGATGATTGCAATATTAGGATTTTTGGCAAGATTATCTGTAATACTCGGATTTGTTGGTATTGCTTTTTCGAGTATATCGGATATGCTGTTTGGGACTGATTATTTGGGACAACTTGATATTTTTATTGATTTAAGCAGTTTAAACTTTAGAATTTTAGTTGGAATATTATCAATAATTTATCTAGTCATATTTTTACTTTCTTATATTGACAAACTTACAAAATATTCTCAAAGTAGAAAAGTGAAAAATAAAAGTGGAGAAATCGAAGTTTCTATTAAAACTATAAATGAAACATCAAAAGATTTTTTAAGTAATCAGGAAATCATAAAAAATTCAAAAATTAAATCATTTCCAAAAGGAAAAGCAGTTGTTATAGAAGCTACTGTGGATACCTACAACGTTGATAACTTGAACGAAAAACTATCAGAAATTCAAAGTAAATTATCTGATTATATTTTTAAAGCGACTGGAATTACGGTGAAAAAAAGTAAGGTAAAATTAAAAAAAGTTTTAAATGAAACAATTATTGAAAAAAAAATCATTGATTCTCCAGCTATTCAGAAAGAAGAAGAACAAAATGCAAGCAATAAAAACAAAATTTTAAAAAACAAAAATAATACACAAATTGAAACTTCCCCAACTGGAAAGGAAAATTAATGACACGAAGAGAAATTAGAGAAGAAATATTTAAACTTCTTTTTGAACATGAACTAATTGATAATAACATCGAAAAAAGAATAAATGATGTAATTAATGAAGAAAATTTAAAGAAAAATGACGAGATTGATTTTTTACGAAGCTATGTTACTGAAATAATTGAAAATGAAAATATTCTAATTGAAAAAATAAAAAATATATTAGATGGTTGGACTTATGAACGTTTGGGGACAATAGAAAAAGTTTTGTTAAAAATATCTTTTTATGAAATCACTATAAAGAATATAGGATATGAGATAGCAATTAATGAAGTTCTGGAAATCGCTAAAAAATATTCTTACAACGATACAAAAGAATTTCTTAATGGAATCCTTGCAAAATTAGTAAAAGATATTAAAGAAGAACAACATAAATAAATGGAAGAACAACCTAAAGAAACAAATAATAAAAAACTAAAGACTTCTGTATTTTAAAATATGGAAGTTTTTTTAAAATTATAAATTTGACTGATTTTTATTAGTCTATCAAAATTATCATATCTTTAAGAAAAGGAAGCTAAGTTGATGAAAAAAATAGGAATAGTTATCGGAAAATTTTTCCCGCTTCATATTGGACACGTAAATTTAATTCAACGAGCAAGCGGAATTGTGGACAGGTTATATGTGGTTATTTCATATTCTGATGATGCTGATGACCTGCTTACATCAAATTCACGTTTTGTTAAGGAAATAACACCAAAGGACAGACTGCGGTTTGTAAAGCAGACATTTAAAAATCAGCCCAATATCTCATCTTTCTTACTAGATGAAAATAACTACTCTCAAAAAGGCGAAAACTGGGAAGAATGGGCAAGAACTTTAAAAAATGAAATTGAAAAAAGAGAAAAACTGAAAAATAAAAATGAAATTGACTGGAAAAATGATGTTATATTTATAAGTAACCGTAATGGAGATGAAGAATACAATTTAAAGCATTTTGGCTCAGAAACAAAATCAATTGACAAAAACTATATTGAATATAACGTAAATTCCAAGAAGATTCGCGAAAATCCGAGTAAATACTGGGATTTTTTACCACGTGAAGTAAGAGAGCATTTAATTCCAATTATTACAATCTGTGGTGGAGAAAGCAGCGGAAAAAGTGTAATGATTGACAAACTTGCAAATGTTTTTAACACTACTTCAGCATGGGAATATGGACGTGAGTATGTTTTTGAAAAATTAGGTGGAGACGAAGAAGCTTTACAGTATTCAGATTACGAAAAAATCGTCTTTGGTCATCAGTCAAACGTGCTTTACGCCGCTAGAAATGCCAACAAATTTGCATTAATTGATACAGATTATATCGCCACTCTGGCTTTTTGCCTGACTTATGAAAAACGGGATAATCCAATTGTACGTGAATTTGTTCAGAATTACAGATTTGATTTAACAATTTTATTGGAAAATAATGTGGCTTGGGTAAATGATGGGCTGCGTTCAATTGGTGATAATGACAGACGTGAAAGATTTCAAAATTTGTTAAAGCAATTATATAAAGAATACGACATTCCTTATATTATAGTAAAATCTGACAGTTATGAAAAAAGATATTTAGCTTGCAAACATATTATCAAGTCTTATTTAGATGGTGCTGATAATGTTCAGCTACAGAATATAGCAGACAGTTATACTTAATAATTAAACGAAAAATGCAAGGAAATAACAATAACTTGTCTTCCTTGCACAATCAAATAATTTTATAGGAAATTATAACAAAAATAATTTAAAATCAAACTTAAAAATTATAATTATTTTATCAGTCTGATTTAAAAAAATTCAAGCACAATCTGATTAATTTCCTATATTTTTTTATTTCTTGTTAAATTTAAAGTCAGCACTAAAATATATAAATACACCAAATATGGAATAGCTCCCATTTTATGTAATGTAGTAAAACTTGCTGCAACAACAAATATTCCCAATGTAAGTAACGACGCTTTTCCTAACTGTTCTCCAATGACTTCTTTCAAATCGTAACCAAATACAACTGGACGAAAAACTTTGTTTATTATTTTTGCAAAAGGATTTAATATTAACAGTACATAAGATAATGTTTCATTTTTTATTCCAAGCATTGTCAATAAAACAATCACAGCTCCCAGCATTACTCCGTAATAAACTTTTCCTGCTGGAGACATTGGGCTTGTTGGCATATCAGTTGCCATAAATATTCCGATTAACAATACTCCTCCTATTGAAACAGAAATTCCGTCTTTTAGGAACATCGTAGCTAAAAAGGCTGTGGCAAAAAGGCTTACTGGAATATGCCACGAAATTCTATTTTTTAATAGCAAATATAACCCTCCAAGAATTAAAGCAAAAGCAGAATATGAGCCTAAAGAGCCTGAAGGACTTAAAAGCAGGCTATCTAAATAATTTGCAAATGGAGTTTTAGAAAAATTTTCAAAAAATCTTATATTTGACATTTTTAAGGCTTCTTTGTTAAACCATATTGCTCCTGAAGACATCGCTACTGGAAAAAAGACTGTCATAAATTCACGTCCTACCACTGCTGGATTAAAAATATTTTTCCCAATTCTACCGTACATGAGTTTCCCAAAAATTATAGCCATACTGGCTCCAAAAGCGACAACTGGTAATGAAGTAAATGGTGCTAAAGTTAAAGCTAGCAAGATTCCAGTTATTATAGCTGACAAATTTTGCGTAGACTCTGAATCGTTTAAAAATACTCTGGAAAATATTTTTTCCGTCCATACAGCTGATAAAACTGATACGGCGATTACTAAAAGTGCTCTTATTCCATAAACTAGCCAAGATGCAATGATGGCTGGAAAAAGTGCTATAATTACATCTTTCATAATATTTCTCACATCAACTTCAGTACGAATGTATGGGGTAAAGGATATTTTTTGAGATTTTCTTTTTCTAAAAAAATTTTTTATTATTTTTCTTCTTTTTATTCTTTTAGAACGTTTCTCTGCTTCTTTTATATCTAATATTTTTACTGTCCCGTCTAATTTTTTTTCCTTTTCTAATTTTTTTAATTTTAATATTTTGGTTTCATTACCATCCAAAAGTTCTCCTTTAAAATTTCTCGCTTCATCCACATCCAATATTTCTCCCATAAGTGTTTTTTCACTTGCCATTATTTATTTTCCTCCATTTCCGATAAAATTGCTTTCCCATTTTTTATGCTTTCAATTAAAGGTACTCTTGATGGACAGACAAATTCACATGCTCCACATTCAATGCAATTTTGAATATTAGCTTTTATCATTTTTTCATATTTACCTTTTTCATAATAATCTGCAAACTCAAAAGGCATAAGGTTCATTGGACAGGCTTCAACACAATATCCACACGAAATACAACTTTCTCTCTCAATTTCTTCTTTACTTAAAAATAGTATTCCAGAAGTTCCTTTTATTACTGGTATTCTAGAATCAAAAACTTCAATTCCCATCATAGGCCCACCAAAAATCACTTTTTCTTCTTTTTTAATTCCTAATTCATTCACAATGTGATAAAGCGGTGTCCCAATTTTTACTTTATAATTTCCGATATTTTTTGCTTCTTCTCCAGAAATTGTAATAATTCTTTCAACAAGCGGCTTCCCTTCAAAAAATGCATCGTATATCGCCTTAACTGTTCCAACATTGCTTACAATTACACCTTGATTCAATGGAAGCTCCCCTTTTTTAACTTTTTTCCCTGTTACAGTATTTATAAGCTGTAATTCGCTTCCTTGCGGATAAATTGTTGGAAGCAATTTTATTTTTAAATTAACTTTTTCTTCCTTTGCCAATTCTTCAAATTTTTGAACTAAATTACTATTTTCATTTTCAATTCCAATTACAATTTCCTTTGGATTTAATAATTTTTCTATAACTTTTATTCCATTCAGAATTTCCTTAGTAAAATTTTTCATAAGTGAGTAATCTGAAGTCAAATATGGCTCACATTCAGCTCCATTTATTATAAACGTTTCGACTTTTTTAAATTTTATGTCATATTTTATATGAGTTGGAAACTGAGCTCCTCCAAGCTCTACTATCCCAGCTTCTCTTATTATTTTAATAATATCTTCCTTTTTGATTGTTCTCAAATCTTCAACTTTTCTTTTTTTAAGCTTCATTTCACTATTTTGAAAATCATTTACAATAATAACCGTTTTTACTTTAGTGCCATTTGGAATACGATGTTCAACAACATCAACAACATCACCAGAAACTGGCGAATGAATATTAGCTGAGACATTTCCAAAAATTTCCCCTATTTTTTCATATTTTTTTACATAATCTCCTAATTCCACCGTTTCAATCGCTGTACTTCCGATATGTTGTAAAAGTGGAACATATAAAAGATTTGAATCGTTAATTTCTCTTAATTCTGTATCTTTTGTCATTGGTTTCATCGGTTTACGTTTTTCAGTTTTAACTTTTTTTTGTTTTACTTCATATTTTTTTTCATCAATTTCTTTGTTTAAAAGAATGTCTATAACTCTTCGTATACTTCTTGCCATTTTTTTCTCCATTTTTATTTTAAATTTTCTTAACAAAACTTTTACTATTTTAATTCTTCAGTAAAAAACAATTTTTCATAACAATATTATTCTTTTGATTTTTGCTGTAAAACTAAAATCACTAATTATCATAAAACAAGGGGCTTATTTTACCCCTCGCCTTTAATTATTAATTATAATTTTATTTTTATATTTAATTAGTATCTGTCATAAGTTCATCTATCAGATCTTTTACATGCACAATTTCTTTTAATCTCCATCCATTCGCACCTGAGAAGAATAATCCACTCTGAAGCCTACCAAGATAAGCATCTCCAAGACTGTCTGCAATACAGTATCCCACTCTATTTGCACCTTTTCCACGTTCACATGGGAATACACAGTTGCTTATACATTTGATTTTTTTAGTATTAGGCTCCAATGTTTGAACTAAATTCGTTTTTACAGCACGTCCTGGATAGCCAACTGGCGAACTTACAATTACTATGTCTTCTTCTTTTGCATCAAGTAGAACTTGTTTTAGAACATCGCTTGCATCACATTCGTAAGTACCGATAAATCTTGTTCCCATTTGAACGGCATCGGCTCCAAGCGCCATAATATTTTTTATATCGTTATTGTCCCATATTCCACCTGCCGCAATAATAGGAAAATCTCCCCATTTATCACGTTCCTCCTTGATTGGCGGTAATATTGCTTCCAGTTGATGTTCAGGAGCAAATAATTCTTCATATTTTGCACCTTGGTGTCCACCACTTTTTGGTCCTTCCACAATTACTGCTCCCGGCATTCTCCCAGCAGCTTTCCATTTTTTGCAAATTATTTTCAAAGCTCTAGCGGATGAAACTATCGGCACGATTTCCACATCTGGATAATCCTTTACAAGTCTTGGAAGTTCCAACGGAAGTCCAGCTCCTGTAACAATGATATTTGCCCCAGCCTCAAGAGCATCCTGTACTACTCTCTCATAATCATTTATCGCATGAAGAATATTACATGCAAGCGGTTTATCTCCACAAATTTTTCTTGCATTTTTAAATATTTCAAAAAGAGCTTCACGATTATATGCATTTTCTGTCCCAAGAGGACGTCCATTTACGGCTTTTTTCACAAATCTCATATTTTGGTAGTATCCAGTACAGATGGCGCTTATTGTTCCAAGACATCCATTTTTTGCGACATTTCCAGCAAGCTGGTCCCAGCTGATTCCAACACCCATTCCACCTTGAACTATTGGTTTTTCAATAAAATATTTTCCTATTTTTATTCCTTTTAATTCGATTTTTTTTGTTTTATTCGAGTTTTCTAAATTTTCCTCTTTAATTTCTGTTATTTCACTCACTTTGATTTCCTCCATTTTTATAATTTTTATAAATAGTATCTTTAATTATTCATAAAAATTATATGGCGGAGCTCTGCTAATCTTTATATTTTTGCTTATTGATGTATAATTCAGAAGAATATAAAAAAACAAACGTAATTTTGGTAAAACTATTAATTTTGTAATTTTTTCAATAACTTTTTTTCTTATGTCATTTTCAATAAAATTTTTGTACCCATTGGCACAAAGACGCTCAAAATTTTCAACTAATTTTTTTATATCCACATTTTCTAAAAATGATAAATCTATACCCGAATTGGAAATATGTTTATCCAGCAATTTTAAAAACTCATCACTTTTACTTATTACAATATTTTTATTCTTTTCATACAATAAAGCGATATTTTCTATATTCAAAAAATTTATTTTAGAAAAAGCCGAAAAATAATCTTTTTTTGTAATTTGTCCCAAAAAATCTGATACAACCGACTGCACTATTTTTGACAATTTTTTCAGCCGAAATTTTTCAAACATAAAACCTCCCTTATTATATACTCAAAATTGCTATTAAATTAACAAAAAATAAAATAAATTTTATAACATCTGTTATTTTCATTTAATTATATAATTTTTTACAACTTTTTACAATTAAATATTTTTATTTTGATATCCAAAATATTTATATAAAGTTTATCCTTTTTACTATAAAATCTATTTTTAAAATTTTCATTACAATTATACCTTTTCCAGCAATAAAAATCAATTTTTTTATTTCAGCTCTTCTTGATTAATAATCATTTTTTAAACTTCTAGTATAAAAAAATAAAATTGCAGAAATTAGCTAAAATTGATATAATATTAGAAAATATAAATAAAAAAATAGAGGTGAAGTTATATGAGTAGTGTCATCAATTATTCTGGAGAAGATTTTGAAAATGAAACAGTTTCTCAGACGGGACTTACACTTGTTGATTTTTATGCTATCTGGTGCGGTCCTTGTCAAATGCTTGAAAAGGTTCTTGTTGAAGTGAGTAAAAATTCTAACTGTAAAATTGTTAGAATTGATGTTGATGATTATCCGAAATTTGGGTCAAAATTTAAGATAAGAGGATTGCCTACACTAATACTTTTTAAAGAAGGTAAAATTGTGGAAACATTAAATGGTTTCAAAACTTTTGATGAGATTATGGAAAAAATTAATTTACATAATTAATTTGATAATTTTAAAATTTGCTTAGATATGAAAATAGAAAATTTTAGAAAGAAGGGATGTTTTATGAAAACAATTTTAGTGCCGGGAGGAGCAGGATATATCGGTTCTCACACAGTTTTAGACTTGATAAAAAAAGGATTTAATCCAATTATAGTGGATGATTTCAGTAATTCGAGCAAAAAGGTTATTTCAATTTTAGAAGAGCTTTCTGGAAAAGAAATTACTTTTTACGAACTTGATGTAAAAAATAAAGAAGGTTTGAGAAAAATCTTTAACGAAAACAAAATTGATGCTGTAATTAATTTTGCTGGATTTAAGGCGGTTGGAGAATCTGTGGAAAAACCGCTCATGTATTATGAAAATAATTTATTTGGAATGATTACTTTGCTTGAAGTAATGAAGGAATTTGATGTAAAAAATATTGTATTCAGCTCATCTGCCACTGTTTACGGTATTCCTGAAAAAATGCCTTTAGTCGAAAGCGATCCAATGGGTGCAACAAATCCTTATGGACGTACAAAACTGATGATTGAAAATATTTTAGTCGACTTAGCAGCTTCTGATGATACTTGGAACATTATCGCCCTTAGATACTTCAATCCACTTGGGGCTCACGAAAGTGGAAAAATCGGAGAAGATCCAAACGGCATTCCAAACAACCTTGCCCCTTACATAACTCAAGTCGCAGTAGGAAAGCTGGAAAAACTGCATATTTTTGGAAACGACTACGACACACCTGACGGAACTTGCATAAGAGATTTTGTCCACGTAAATGATTTGGCGGCAGGACATTCAGCAGCTATAAACTATTTATTCAGTCGAAATATTGGATTTGAAGCAATAAATTTAGGAAGCGAAAAAGGTTACAGTGTCCTTGAAATTTTAAAAAACTTTGAAAAAGCCGTTGGAAAAACTATCCCGTATGTAATTGATGGACGTAGAGCAGGAGATATCGCTGTGTCCTATGCTGATGCCTCAAAAGCCAAAAAATTATTAAACTGGGAAGCAAAATACACTATCGAAGATATGTGTAGAGATTCTTGGAACTGGCAGAAAAAAAATCCAAATGGATTTAAGAATTAATTTTTTATAAAGGGCTAAAAAATTAAAAAATAATAATTCTAATTTCAAGTTAACTATTTTTAAAAGTAAAAAATATAATGATTTATAGTTTTATAACGATAATAAATAAAAAATATTATACAAGGAGGATTTTTTATGAAAAAATTATTTTTAATGTTTATGCTATCAACGCCACTTGCAATGGCGACATATGGATATAGATCTGAAATTGTTGTAAGTCCAACTTATGTTACTCAAAGAAAGGAAAATGGCTCTAAAGTTGGAAAATATGCACTTGGAAGCGGTGTTAAACTTTCAAAAGAAACAATATCTTCATTTGGTGATGGAAGTGAAGCTGTAGTAGGCGCAGGAATAGGAGTTTCGTATAATTCTTTGAAAGTTAAAGGAAATGGCATAAAGAGCGATTCAGGAAATTTAGTTTCAATTCCATTTTATTTAATATTTGGAACAGGAACAGATAATGGAATATACACAAAACTTTCAGCTGGTTTTGCAGTTAGAAATGGAAGTGTAAAATGGACTGACAATAACGGAGGTTCTGGAAAAATAAAGGCTAGACCATTAACTGGATATGCCGCTTTTGGTATCGGAGTCAGAAAAGATAGATTTTCAATAGGAGTAAGTGCCAGCACATCAACAAAAGCAAAAAGAACATACTCCAGCCCTACTAAACATTATAGAGATAACATTATGTTAAGTGGAGCTGCAATATCATTAGATTTTGGGTATGCTCTTAAATATGAATAATAAAAAAATCTTAAAAAGAATTAAATAAGACTCTAAAAGCAGGAATTTTTAGAAATTAAATAATAACAGTATTTATGCAGTAAGGAGACATTTTATGAAAAAATTATTTTTAATGTTTATATTATTAACACCACTCGCAATAGCAGATGAAAGAGTAGAAATTTTTATAAGTCCTAGCTATGGGAGTTATAGAGGACAGAAAAAAAATGATATTAATCAAGAAGTAAAAAATGTAATAGGAAGTGGAGTTAAAATTACATTTGAAAGAAGACAGCCATTTGTTGATGATTCTGGAGCAGGAATTGGAGCAGGGATAGTATACAATACTTTAAAAGTCAAAGGAAATGGTATAAATAGCGGTTCAGGAAATTTAGTTTCCGTTCCACTTTATATGACAATAGGATCAGGCTTGGACAATGGAATTTATACTAAAGTTTCATTCGGTTTATCACTTTCAAGCGGAAATGTGAAATGGACTGATAAAAATGGTGGTCGTGGAGAAATAAAAGCTGCTCCAATAAGTGGATACGGTGCTATTAGCATGGGAGTTCAAAAAAACAGATTTTCAGCTGGAATAAGTCTCGCTACAACACCAAAACTTAAAAGAAGCTATTCCAGTCCTACCAAAAATTATGGAAATAAATTCTCAGATGGTTTAATTTCACTGGAATTTGGATATGCTCCTAAATATGAATAATAAAAAATTTGAAAGGAAAAAAATAAAAATGAACAACTTTGAAGAAAAATTAAATAAATATGCAGAAGTAATTATAAAAATTGGAGCAAATGTACAGAAAGGACAGAAAGTCTGGATAAACTGTACAACTGATGCTTTGCCATTGGTTTACAAAGTTACTGAATTAGCTTATCAAGTGGGAGCAAGTGATGTTCATGTAAAATTGACTGATGATAAATTATCTAGACTTCACGCTGAATATCAGTCAAAAGAAGTCTATTCACACATCCCGCAATGGGCAATTGATGAAAGAAATGACTATCTTGATAACAATGTCGTATTTATACACATTTTAAGCAGTTCTCCAAACTTATTTGCAGGAATTGACGCTGAAAAGCTGGGAGCATTGACAAAAAATGCAGGAGAAGCCTATAAACATTACAGAACATGCATTATGACAGACATAAATTCATGGACAATTGCTAGCTATCCTTCAGCAGACTGGGCAAAACTTGTATTCCCAGATGAAGCAAATACTGACATTGCACAGGAAAAACTGCTTGATGCTATATTAAAGACTGTAAGAGTTGACAAGGCTGATCCAGTTAAAGCTTGGGAAGAACATAGACAAAACTTGACTGAAAAAGCTGAATTTTTAAACAATAAAAACTTTGTAGCACTTCACTATACTTCAAAAGGTACTGATTTGACAGTAGGACTTCCTAAAAATCACATCTGGGTGGCAGCAGGAAGCAAAAATGCGAAAGGTGCGGATTTCTTACCAAATATGCCGACAGAAGAAGTGTTTACGGCTGGAGACAGAGATCGTGTAGATGGATATGTTTCAAATAAAAAACCGCTTTCTTATCAGGGAAATATTATTGATAACTTCAAATTGACTTTTAAGGATGGAAAAGTTGTTGATTTTGAAGCAGAACAAGGATATGAGATTTTGAAACAGCTTCTTGATACTGATGAAGGTTCTAGAAGAATTGGAGAAGTTGCCCTTGTGCCAAATGATTCTCCTATTTCTAACTCAGGACTCCTTTACTACCAGACATTATTTGACGAAAACGCCTCAAACCATCTGGCATTGGGTGCTGCATACCCAACTAATGTAAAAAATGGGACAAAAATGACTGAAGAGGAACTGGAAAAAGCTCATATTAACCAGTCAATTTCACACGTTGACTTTATGATTGGCGATGCAGAAATGGATATTGATGGAATTTTGGAAGATGGGACAAAAATTCCTGTATTTAGAAAAGGAAACTGGGCATTTTAAATTAAAATATTAAAAAAATAAATAACTAAAACATAACTTAAAATACTGGACAATGAAAATTGGAAAGTCTAAAGGTTATGTTTTTTTATTATAAAAATTATAATTATCCAGTATTTATTCGATAATAAAAAAATTTACACAATTTTATGATTTAAAATTGCAAAAAAGTGCATATAAAGAAATAAATATCTAATTTATTATACAAATTTTATAAAAATTTTGCAAAAAAATGCAAAAATATACTTGACTTTGTAAAAATTAAAGTTATAATATTAAAAAGGAATTATTTGAAACCAATTGAAACTAAAAATAATACTTAGTTAAGAAATAAAGATCAATTGGAAATAATTTAAAACTGCTTTAAAAATAAGTGGAAAAATTTTAGTTGTGTAACTCAAAATACAGGAGTTGTCTAATTTTTAACAGTTGGGTTTAGGGCAGTTTAAAAAAATTTTAATATTATAATTTTATTTGGAGGATGTTATGAACAAGAACAAGAAAGAAAATCAGATTTTTCTTACGTTACAGACAATAGGAAGAGCTTTCTTCCTGCCAGTTTCGATTTTACCAGTTGCTGGATTGTTATTAGGTTTAGGAGCCTCATTTACAAATCCTAAGACAATAGCATTTTATCATTTAGATGGATTGCTTGCACAAGGGACACCTATGAATTATGTTCTTACTGTAATGAATAACGTTGGACTTGCAGTATTTGCTAATTTGCCTTTGATATTTGCGATGGCGGTAGCATTGGGAATGGCGAAAAAGGAAAAAGGGGTTGCAGTGCTCTCTTCTGGACTTTCGTTTATAATAATGCATACAACTATTAAAACGTTATTGGTATTTAGTGGAAAAATTTTACCTGATGGGACTGTTTCGGAAAAAGTACTGGATGGTGCGATAAGTTCGGTGCTTGGGATACAAACGCTTGAGATGGGAGTGTTTGGAGGAATTATAGTAGGACTTGGAGTTGCATTTTTACATAATAGATTTTATAAGACAAAACTTCCTGCGGCAATATCATTTTTTTCAGGAGTTAGATTTGTGCCAATTATATGTACGTTTGCTTATATTGTTGTAGGATTTATTTCCTTTGCGATTTGGCCAGTTATTCAACAGGGAATATTCTCAATTGGAAGAGTTGTAACAGGTTCGGGGGACATTGGAATATTTATTTTTGGATTTATGGAAAGAATATTGATACCTTTTGGACTGCATCACATCTGGTATATTCCATTCTGGCAAACAGGGCTAGGTGGAAGTGCAATGATAGACGGAACAATGGTTTCAGGAGCGCAAAACATATTCTTTGCAGAATTAGTATCGCCAAATACTACACGTTTTAGCATAGATGCGGCGAAATTTATGACAGGAAAATATTCATTTATGATGGGTGGACTTCCAGGAGCAGCTCTTGCAATGTATCATTGTGCAAAACCAAATAAAAAGAAAATAGTTGGAGGATTGTTACTTTCAGCGGCTTTAACAAGTTTTCTTACAGGGATTACAGAGCCTATTGAATTTACATTCTTATTCGTAGCGCCTTTCGTATTTGTTGTTCATTGTATTTTTGCGGGAATTTCATTTGCACTTATGAGAATACTTGATATAGCGATAGGAACAACCTTTTCATGCGGATTAATAGACTTCACATTATATGGAATTTTGCCGGGAAGTTCAAAAACGCACTGGGTTAGATTATTGCCAATATTTGTAATATATTTTGTACTCTATTATTTCTTCTTTAAATTTGTTATACAAAAATGGAATTTAAAAACTCCAGGAAGAGAAGACGATGATGAAGATACAAAATTATACACAAAAGATGATTACAATACTATGAGAGACAGCCGGAAACAGGGGGCAGTAGCGGAAGATACAGTTTCACAAGCAATTATAGATGGACTTGGAGGACTTGATAATTTTGGTGATGTTACGTGCTGTGCAACTAGACTGAGAATGCGTGTAAATAATATGGATTTAGTAAATGAAGCGGCATTAAAGCGTACAGGAGCAATGGGAGTTATCAAAAAAGGAAGTGGAATTCAAGTTGTATATGGACCTACTGTATCAGTTATCAAAAGTAATTTGACAGAATATATTGAAAAAATAAAAGAACATGGTATGGAAGCTTCATTTGCCCAAGAAAAACCAGGAAGAAGTATAGACTTGAATGTATTGAACTTGAGTGAAGATAGCGTAAATGAAAATTATGAGTCTCTTGAAGCAATAAATCAGATAATTGCCCCATATAAAGGTAAAATATATGATATTGAAAACATTAGTGATAAAATATTTAATACAAAGGTTCTTGGAGATGGTTTTGCAATAGAAATTGAAGGCGATGAAATAATCGCTCCAACTGATGGAACAGTAGTAAATGTTTATACAACAGAGCATGCCTTTATTATTCAGGACAAGTTTGGACATAATATTCTGATACACGTTGGACTTGGAATATCTGGATTAAGTGGTGAAGGCATAAAATTATTCAAGAAAATAGGAGATACAGTTAAAAAAGGCGAAAAAATTGGTACATTAGATAGAAATGCGATAACAAAAGCAGGAATTTCGTTAGTTTCACCTGTAACTTTCTTAAATGTAGACAAGGCAAAATATGGTATAAAAGTTGAAAAAACTGGAAATGTAGAAGCTGGAGAAGAAACAGTTATATTTATAACTAAAAAATAGTCAGTACAATTAAACCTCTATAATAATATAGAGGTTTTTATATACATTATTGAATTGTAATCCGTAATAATTTTAGTGGATATTAATTAAAATTTATAAAAAGTTTTTCTTGAAAAAATTTCTAATATTCGATAGAATAAAAAATAACATAAAGATTGGATATGATAAAATGCTGAAAAATGAAAGACAAGATATAATTTTAATGAAACTTAATAACAAAGGTAAAGTTGTAGTTGGAGAACTTGCGATTGATTTGTCGGTTTCTGAAGATACGATAAGAAGAGATCTCGCTGAAATGGATTCAAAGGGACTGTTAAAAAGAGTTTTTGGAGGAGCGCTGCCTTTAAACAGATACGCTTTGAACTACACAGAAAGGGAAAATTTTGAGCCTGAATTAAAATACGAACTGGCATTGAAAGGAGTAAAACTTCTAAAAGATGGTCAATTAGTGGCAATAGACGGAAGTACTACAAATTTGCAGCTTGCAAGGGCGATTCCTGTTAATTTGTCACTAACGGTAATTACAAATAGTCTTGCTATAGCAAGTGAACTTTCTAATCATAAAAATATAGAAATAATAATGGTTGGAGGCAATCTGTTTCAAAAGATTATGACCAATGTGGGAGATTCGGCGGTGGAGCAGATAAAGGAATATTATCCAGATATTTGTTTTATGGGAGCTTATGCAATTCATCCTCTTATGGGAATAACAAGCCCTTATGAAAAGGAAGTTAGTGTAAAACGTCAGTTTATAAAGTCTTCAAGCAGAGTTGTGACGTTAATTATACCAAATAAATTTAATGTAATAATGCCTTATAAAGTATGTGATATGGCAGATGTTACGACAATTATAACAGATAAGAGTGTATCGGAAGAGATACTGGAAGAGTATGAAAAAATAGGAATTGAATGCATTTAATTGAGAGGCTGATGCCTCTTTTAAAATTATCAAATATATCAGTAAATACCTAAAAAATATGAATTTAATTTCCTTATAAAAAATAAAAAAATACAAGAAGCCTAAAATTGTTAGCTCCTTGTATAAAGAGAAAACTTATCTATAAAAATTATCTAAAAAGATACATATTTATATTCTTTGTTCAGTTCTTGAAATAATATCATTTTGTGTAGTTCTGTCAAGTGTAACAAATTGAGCGCAGTATCCAGCAACTCTTACTATTATATCTCTATGTTTTTCAGGTTCAACTTGCGCTTGTTTCAATGTTTTTCCTGAAATAATGTTAAATTGAATATGCCATCCTTTTGAACTTATAAATGATTTTATTACATTTACAAATTTTTCAAACTGTTCTGGAGTATTTACCAGTTCAGGCGAATATTTTTGATTCAATAATTGTCCACCTGTAATCATTAAAGTTGGCAATTTGTTTACAGAATTTAATACAGCTGTTGGGCCGTTTGTGTCAGTTCCCTGAGTCGGAGAACCTCCTTCTGCTGCAGGAGTATAAGCGTATCTTCCGTCTGGAGTCGCACCGCTCACTGTTCCCATTGGCACATTTGAAGAAATTCCAGATGTTGAAACTCCGTAACCACCATTAATTGGTCCTCTTCCATATCTTGTATTATGGTATTTCTGAATTTCATCAATGTATGTCCAGTAGATGTTTGTAGCAAATTCATCCACTTCATCAATATCATTACCATATTTAGGCACTTCTAACAATATTTTTCTGATTCTTTCCCCATTTTCACCTTCATAATTTGTTTGTAGTGCATTGTAAACTTCTTCTTTTGTTAGGATTTGATTATCAAAAACAGTAGTTTTTAATGCATAAAGTGAATTTGCGGCATTTGCAATTCCAACTTGAAGTCCTGAAATAATGTCGTAAACTGCTCCACCCTCTTTTGCTGAAAGTCCTCTTCCAATACAGTCATCAACAAGGCTTGATAATAAGATATCAGGAAAATCTTCTAAATGTGTATCAGACAATGCATCAAGCGCAACAGACAGTTTTGTATAGTGTTTCATATATTTTTTCCATGCTTCCCATAAATCCTCATAAGTTTCATAGTCAGTCAGTTTCCCTGCTTTTAATAATTGAAGTCCAGTTCTAGCGTCATAACCGTCATTTAACACAAGTTCAGTTGCTTTTACAAAGTTTAAGAAAGTCATTCCTGTACATCTATATCCCCATTTTCCAGGAACAGCCACTTCTACACATCCAACCATTGAATAATTGTAGGCATCTTCAATTTTTACACCTTTGTTTAACAGTGCAGGAACTATTATTTCATCTGTATGCATTGCAGGCATTCCATAACCTGTTGCTGCTACTTCGGCACATTTTCTAATAAATTTTTCTGGAGAATTTATGTGAAATCTTGCTGACAGGTTTGGCTGTGTAAGTTTATTTTCTCCGACACTTTCTAAAATCAGATAGCTTAATTCATTTGTAGAATCTTTTCCGCTTGGAGTCGATCCTCCTATTGTAACATTCTGATAAGTTGGATAACCTGCACCGTAACCAGAATGCGAAGTTGAACGGACTTTTATTACAGAGTAAAGTTTTACCCATAAGCATTGCAGCATTTCTTTTGCAAATTCCCTGTCTAAATCCCCTTCCAACACATCTTTTTTGTAAAGAGGATATAAATACTGATCCACTCTTCCAAGAGAAGCTGAATGTCCGTTGCTTTCAATCTGAATTACTAAATGAATAAACCAGATTGCCTGTACTCCTTCCCAGAATGTCTTAGCAGGATTTTCAGGTACGTTTAGACAGTTTTTTTGAATTTGAAGTAATTCTTCTTTTCTTTGAGGATCAGTTTCCTTTTCAGCAAGTTCCTTTGCCAAATTTGCAAATCTATGAGCAAAATCAATAGTTGCCTGTGCTACAATTTCTACAGCCTTTAAGAAGTCAATTTTATTGTACCCGCCATAAACTGTAATGTCTACTTTTTCTATAGAAGCCTTAGCTTCTTCAATCACGCCTTTTAGTCCTTTTGTCAAAACCTTTTTAAAATCAGGTACAATATGTCCGTCACCAGAAGTCATATTTCCTTCACCGTGAATAATTTTTGCGATTCCAGCTTCTTTTATTTCCTGTGGCATCTGAGCGTGCGCTCTATCTTTTAATGTTTTTCCACGCCACCATTCACATATTTCCAAAAGTTCAGGAATTTCTTCTTCAGGAATTCTGAATTTATCTCCATCTCTATGGTCAAAGTTTCCTTTTTCCTTAATTTCATCAACAATCCAATCCACTGCATATTCTGGAAAAAGAGGTGCCGTTCTTTCATCAACAGACTGATTTCCCACAATAAGTTCTCCATCTTTTATGTATATTGTCATGTTTTCTAAAATTTCTTTAACTGCATAAGCACGAACAATGTATTTTGATTTTCCTTCATGTTCTTTGTATGCTTTTGTCAAAAGTCTTCCTCTTTCGACACTGACACCAGGAAATTTTGATAAAGCTGATTCTCTTAATTTTTTTACTCTTTCACTTTTTAAAACAAATTCTCTCATTGCCTTTTCCTCCATTTTTTATTTTAATATCTTGTCTTTATTTTTTATTAATTTTTTTATCCATTCAATTTTGCCTGTAAACCATAACTTTTCATTATATTTAAAGCATTATTTAGTTCATCTTGTGTATGTTTTTCAAGTGTCTTCATTGGATATTCTCTTCCTAATTTTTTATATTTTTCAAGTCCCATTGTGTGATAGGGGAGTATGTTCACTTCCAGCAAATTCAGCTTTTTTAAAAATTTTGCCGTTTCGTGAATGTTTTTTTCATCATCGTTAATTCCTTTTATAAATGGAAATCTCATAATGATTCTTTTATGCCATTCTGAAAGTTTTGTAAGATTTTTCAAGATTATTTCATTTGAAACAGCGGTATATTTTTTATGTTTTTCGTTGTCCATATGTTTTATGTCAAATAAAATTGTATCCGTCAATTTTGCCAATTTTTCAAAATCCTTGTAATTTCCATATCCTGTTGTTTCTATAGCAGTGTTGATATACTCTTCTTTTAACTTTTCAAAAAGTTCTATTGCAAAAGCCGAATTTACAAGTATTTCTCCACCGCTTAACGTAACCCCTCCGCCAGAATTTCTATAAAAGTTTTCATCTTTCATCACAATTGCAAACACTTCTTCCAGCGTCATATCTTTTGCAACTTGTTTTAGTGTATTTGCAGCAGGACAGCCAGAACATGAAGTTTTATTTCCTTTATAAAGAGAGCCGTCATAATCCCAAAATTCGTTTTCCAGCTTTTGTGTTTCAGGATTGGAACACCACAGACATCTAAGTGGACATCCTTTAAAATACACGACTGTTCTGATTCCTGGTCCATCAAATGTGGCTCCTCTTTCAATATCTGTAACTAACGCTCTCATAGATTACCTCCCTCTTTTTCTTTTTAAAAACATTTTTAGTTTCAATTAGTTTCTTTATATTTCGATTTTATCCTATTTTTGAAAATTTGTCAATAGTTTTATTTAATTTTCTAAAAAATTTATATAAAATGTGAAAGTTAATTTAATTTATAAAGTAAGAAATAGATTTGTTAGTTTTGAAGTTGTTTTTTATTTAAAATATTAGAAGAGAATATAAATTGAAATAGAATAAAAATTATATTATATATGATTTTGATATAGTATCAATTATGTAGAATAATTTAGGAAAATAAACTAAAATATATGTAAATAAATAGAAAAAGCCAGTTCAAAGTGAACAAGCTTTTGTCGTTGTTTTTTCATATTATGATTGATTCTTTATGTAATAAATATAACATAAAAAAAGTAATTATTCAATCAAAATTTTTAGAAAAGTTGAAAAAAAGCATTGACTTTTCTTAAATTATGTATTAAAATAATATCGAAATAAAACGAAACTAATTAAAATACTAAATTATTATTTCAATAAAAAAAGAGAGAGGATGATGAGAGTGCAATATTTTATTGATACAGCAAATTTGGAGAGTATAAAAAAAATTAGTGACATTTTTCCAATAACAGGTGTAACTACAAATCCTACTATTATTGCCAAGGAAAAAAGAGATTTTAAAGAGATTATAAACGATATTTTTGATATTATTGGAAAAGATAAGATCGTACATGCGCAGGCTGTGGGAAGTACAGCTGAAATAATAGTAAAGGAAGTACAGCTTTTGCGTGATACTTTTGGAGAAAATTTTTATACAAAAATTCCTGTAACACCTGAAGGAATAAAAGCTATGAAGATTTTATCAAAAGATGGTCATAAAATAACTGCAACAGGTATTTTATCACCACAACAGATAATTATGGCAGCAGAAGCAGGGGCAGAATATATGGCTCCGTATATTAACCGTTCTGACAACATTGGTGAAAATGGAATTGAAATTGTAAAAGATGCCTATAAAATTCTTGAAATGACTAAAAAGACTGATGAGGAAAAACTGGCACGATACAAAAGAATTTTTGAACCTAAAATATTAGGAGCTTCGTTTAAGAATGTAAGACAAGTTCACGAAACTATTCTGGCTGGATCAAAATCTGTAACAGTCGCTCCAGATGTTTTTGAAAAATTAATTTATCATCCTTACACAGACTGGAGTATGGATACATTTAATTCAGACTGGGAAAAAGTTTATGGAGAAAAAACATTGCTTGACTTGTTATAAAACTTTGAAATATTAAATGAATTTTGGTATAATCTAGGTAACTATAAAAAAGTATTGGAGAACTTATATGTTTTTGGATGAAAGACTAGAAAAAATACTTGAAATTTTAAAAAATGAAAAAAAAGTAAAAGTTACTGATTTGGCAGAAAAATTTGATGTTTCGGAAGTTATTATAAGAAAAAATTTAAAAAGGCTGGAGCAGGAAGGGAAACTCAAAAGAACTCATGGAGGTGCAATCTTACTAAAAGAACTGGCACATTCCAGCACACTTGAAGAAAGAATTATAAATAGAACAAAACCAAAGGAAATTATAGCAAGAAAAATTGTGGAAAATATCAACATTGGAGAAACAATATTTTTTGATATTACAAGTATAAATTATATTGCAGCAGAATATCTCGCAAACTCTCAAAAAGAAATAACCCTTATCACAAATATGCCTAGCATAACAACACATTTTAATAAAAATTCAAAAATCAGCATAATTATGATAGGTGGCGAATACAACAAAGAAATTGGTGGAAATGTTGGAATAGAAGCAATTAATTACATAAAAAAATATAACGTGGATAAATCCTTTGTTGGAAGTGCAGGAATAGATTTAGAAGCTGGAAAAGTGATGAATTTTGAAGCAAACGACGGAAATACAAAAAAAGAAATAATGAATATTTCAAAAAAGATATTTTTAGCAACTGAATACAGAAAATTGGGGATTTTAGGAAATTATAAATTTAGTAATTTATCTGATTTTAATACATTTATTTGTGAAAAAGATAAAAAAGATTTTTTGGAAAGTTATAAAAAAATATTCGATAAATCTGAAGTGGAAATTTTCTAATTTATTAGAAAGTTTCTAACATATTATCTAGTTTTAAGTAGTTTTCTATACATCATAAATTTTTATATATTTGAAAAAAAAGCCAGATTTAAAAGTTTGGCTTTTTATTTTTTATTTCATAGCTGTCCCAAAAGAAAAAATATTACTAAAGCTACACAAAGTCTTTATATTTCACAACCAATTCTTTCGCGGTAATTAAAAGAACTTGAAGAAGAACTTAATACCACTCTTTTTATTCGTGGAAACCATAATATATCACTTACTGATGACGGAAAATATTTATCGAATCAAGCAAACGAAATTATTGATTTAATGGATAAAACTTTATCAAATATTGAAACTAGGGGAAAAGTTTTGAATGTCTTTCCCTAAAAATTAGCTACAGCCTTCTTTACAATGCTACCCATTTTGTCAAAAAATATAGGACATGCAATATGTCTAGATGAAATTATAAATAATACTTTTAAATATTCCCATACTTCTGCCAATCATAATAACTTTGATTCAAGCTGTAAGCATGAAATCCATTATCATTCAAAAATTTGGAAGCAAGATTTGCATAAGCACAGTTTCGCCCTCTACAGTAAACAATTATTTCCTTGTTTTTAGGTAATTTTTTCAGATTTTCCTCAAGATTTTTCATTGGAATATTTATTGCGTTTTCTATATGGCTTGAATTAAACTCGTCTTCTGGACGTAAATCTATTATTAAAGTTTCTTTATTTTTTACCATTTCGTAAGCCTGCTCCAAAGTAATTGGACGGATTTTCATACAACTGTCATTAAATTCATTGTGTATCCGCTGAATATCTGCCAGTTGCTGCTCTCCTACCCCAATCAGAAGATACACCAAGTCAATTATTTGTGTATTTGCGATTTCATAAACAACATAATTCCCCTTTTTTTCACTAATAACTAAGTTTCCATCCTTTAAAATTTGTAAATGTCTTGAAGTGTTTGCAATGCTCATTCCCGTTTCATTTGAAATACTTTCCACAGTTTTTGCTCCTTGAACTAGCAAATCCAATATTTCGATTCTTTTTTCACTGGACAGGCATTTTCCTATTTTTGACAATCCTGAATATAGGCTATTTTTATAATTTTGACATATTTTATCCATTTAATTCAGCTCCTTTTTGCTTTCTTTATTTATACTAAACCTCTTTAAAACCAAACTTAAAAATTATTATTTTAATCTACAAATTCACTTAACCTTGACTAGCTGGATATTAAATTTTGATATATTTTCAAAATTTTATAATAAAAGTATTGACAATTTATTTTAAATATGATATTATTCAATTACTTAATTGAATAGTTGATTTTCTAAAAATAGTATATCACAAATTTTTTAAAAAATAAACTATAAAATTTACAAATTAATAAAAATAATTTATAGAAAGAGGTAGTAAAATGGCATTAAATTTAAACAAAGATAATTTTGAACAAAGCATTTCAAATGGAGTGGCTCTAGTAGACTTCTGGGCAGAATGGTGCGGACCTTGTAAAATGCAACTTCCTATTATCGAAGAATTTTCAAGTGAAATGGACGGAAAAGCTACAGTTGGAAAAGTAAACGTGGATGAACAACTAGAATTAGCACAAAGTTTTGGAATCCAAAGCATTCCTACATTAATTTTGTTCAAGGATGGAAAACCTGTTAAAAAATTAGTTGGATTACATTCAAAAGAGTCACTTTACGAAGAAGTAAACCAAGTATTATAAAAAAATAGGTTATTTAAAGATATATTTATTTATAAAAGAAGTCTAGCAATTGTTTTTCAATTTTGCTAGGCTTTAATAATAAATACTAATTTTAAATAAAAAAGGAATGGTGAAAAATATGTATGATTCAGTAATTATAGGCTCAGGGCCAGCAGGACTTACAGCCGCAATTTATTTAAGCCGTGCAGGATTAAAAAACATAATTATAAACGGAATGGAGCCAGGCGGGCAATTGACAACAACAACCGAAGTTGAAAATTTTCCAGGATTTCCACAAGGAATTTCAGGTCCACAGCTAATAGAAGACATAAAGGCTCAATCCAAAAATTTTGGAACAGAATTTTTACAAGCTGTTGTAAAAGACATTGAAAGTATTGAAAATAATGGCAAAAAAATATTTAAATTACATTTGGATAATGGAAATATTATAGAAGCAAAAACGATAATTTTATCAACAGGAGCGAGTGCAAAATATCTTGGAATTGAAAACGAAAAGGAAAATATTGGAAGAGGAGTTAGTGCATGTGCCACTTGTGATGGATTTTTCTACCGTGGAAAAGATGTTGTTGTAATTGGTGGCGGAGATACTGCGATGGAAGAAGCTGTCTTTTTAACAAAATTTGCCAACAAAGTTACAGTTATTCACAGAAGAGATACGTTACGTGCTTCAGCAATTATGCAAAAAAGAGCTAAAGACAACAGCAAAATCGAATGGAAACTAGACTACACTCCAAAAAAAGTACTGGCTGATGAAAAAGTTACAGGAATAGAGCTTATAAATAACAAAACAGGCGAAACTGAAACTTTAACAGCAGATGGAATTTTTGTAGCAATCGGAAGAACTCCAAATACAAAATTTCTTGAAGGTAAAGTAGAAATTGACGAAAGAGGCTATATTGTAACAAAAGGAAAATCTTCCAAAACAAGTACTTCTGGAATCTTTGCAGCGGGAGATGTTCAAGATGGCAGATACCAGCAGGCAATTATCGCGGCAGGAAGTGGAGCAATTGCAGGACTTGATGTGGAAGAATATTTAAGAGAAAATAATTTATAATTTTGAAAAATAAAAAAGAGACTTTTAAAATGGTCTCTTTATTTAGTTAAGTTAAATTATTTTACAGTACAGTTTTACCAAAAATATCGTTTTATTTTTTTCATTCATTCTTCATACAGACTTCAATACTTCATTTTTTATTTCTCAAATGTTAATGTTTTCCCTTTATCCGTCGTTAATACCAAAGTTTTCTGATTAATTAACTTAATTTTTTTTACATTTTCTAAAAGAGCTAAATACTCTCCTTCAATTCTCATTAAATTATCAGGACCAGCCATTTCAGTGGCTCCAATACCTTGAATGCTGATATTGTCATTACTTATTTTATAATTTCCAAAATAGTTATTTATTCCAGCATTCCCATTTATTTCATTTTCTGTGAAAGAAAGTGTAATTTGTTCTTCATTTTTCATCTGAAGCTTCATATTTTTCCCTGCCATATTGATGAGCCGCCAGTTAGTATTACGTAATTTTTTTTCTAAAGTTAAAACTTTAAAAATCCATATTTCACCTTTATTATTGCTTAAAGTAAGTGTTTCCTTATCATAACTTATTTTAGGAGAAGATTGCAAAATATCAAAAAATTTTCTTTCGATATCCATCAGTTCCTGAGAACCAGCTATTTCTGTAGATCCAACATTAGGTGAAATCAAAATATTATTTTGAATTTTATAATTTCCAAAATATTTATTCACCGCTGAATGACCGTTAATGCTATCTTTTGAAAAATTAATTGTGATATTGGTTCCTTTTGGAATTGATAAAATTTTATCTTTCTGCTGAATTTTTCCTAATTCCCACGAAGTTTCGTTCAAAGTGTAAATATTTCTTTTTTGTGCATATGCACTTAAAACAAAACAGTTAAGTACAAACATCGTAAAAATTCCAATTAAGACAAATACTTTTTTCATTTTAGATACCTCTTTTCATCTTTTTCTTAAGTAAATAATATCATAATTTTATTAAAAAAAAATGAGAAAATTTAAAAACTTGTAGAAAATTTTTCCAATATTTGATAAAATTAATATATTAAACTTGAAAGGAAAATATTATGAAACAGTATATAGTTGATGCTTTTACAGATAAAGTATTTTCAGGAAATCCAGCCGCAATTTGTATTCTAGATGAGTGGCTTTCTGATGAAATTATGCTTTCCATAGCAAAAGAGAACAATTTATCTGAAACAGCCTTTGCGATAAAACAAGCAACAAAGGATAGTGTAAATGCAATTCATTATAAATTACGATGGTTTACGCCAGGAGGAGAGATTGATCTTTGTGGACACGCTACTCTTGCCTGTGCTTTCGTAATTATGAATTATTATGAAAAAAATTTAAAGACAGTAATTTTTGATACGTTGAGCGGTAAATTGACTGTAAATAGAAAAAATGGAGATTTATATGAGCTTGATTTTCCAGCTTATGATTTGAAAAAAGTTGAAATAACTGATGAAATGATTGAATTAATTGGGAAAAAGCCAACTGAAGCATATCTAGGACGGGACTTAATGTGCGTCTTTGACGATGAAGAATTTATTTTAAGTGCAAATTTGGATTCGGAAAAAATTAAAAAACTTGATGGATTATTGCTGCACATTACTGCTCAACATAGTAATTATTCCTTAAATTCTAAAATAAAAAATACAACTGACAAAATAGACTGTATTTCCCGTTCCTTTGCTCCAAAGTTAAATGTTTACGAAGATCCTGTCTGTGGCTCTGGACACTGCCACATCGCTCCCTATTGGATAAAAAAATTGCAAAAGGAAAATCTAACTGCTTATCAGGCTTCAAAACGAAGCGGGATGCTTTACTGCAGCTTAGCAAATAATGGACGAATGAAAATGAGCGGGAAAGCAGCTTTATTTGCAATTTCTGAAATTTTTTATGAATAAGGGGCGTTTCCCCTTATTTTTAATTATAATCTTTTCTCCAAAATAAATATAGAAACAAAAACCAGCACAAAACCAATTAACTCAATAATAGAAAACTTCAATCCAAAAATAACAACAGACAATACTGCAGCAAGTACAGGCTCAAAAGCTGTTAAAATTCCAGCAAGAGATGATGAAATGTAATTCAGGCTTGCGATATAAATTAAATAGGCTATGGAAGTTCCCAAAATTACAACAATTATTACTTGAATAATTGATTTTGTATTTATATCGCCTTGAATTTCCCAAATTGGATGGATAATATTTGAAATTACGCTTCCAATTATCATTCCCCAGCCAACTATTGTTATACTTCCATACTTTTTCAAAAGTTTTTTTGGATATGTTGAATAAAAGGCTATCATAACAGCTGAAACAAGTCCAAATAGCAGTGCTTCCAGTGAAACTGACAAATTTGAAAAATTTCCTTTAGTTGCAATAAACACAACTCCTAAAATTGTCATAAACAATAACGTTACAGTTGAAATAGATGGAAGTTTTCTATTTTTTATAGATTCGTAAATAAATATAAAAAATGGTGCAGTAAACTGTAAAATTGTTGCAAATGAAACATTACTAAGTTCAATCGTTTTAAAATATGTATATTGCACCAAATACATCCCTGCCACTCCAAATAAAATTATCCCCATACTGTCCCATTTATTTTTTAAAGGTCTCAAAATAGATTTCTTTTCAATAAAAACAACAATCATAAATAATAATATCCCTGACACTAACGTTCTTGTCGAAACAAGCCAATCTGATGAAAAATTAAATTGTTTAAAAAGAATTTCTCCAGAAATTCCTGAAATAGCCCAAAAACTTGAAGCCAAACTAGCTAACAACATCCCACGTAGCTTTAATTTTGTTTCCATATATAATTTTCTCCTTTCAATCAAAAAATTACTTTTCTATAAATTAATTATTTATACAGTAAAATTCTTTAACATACCTTTAAATTTTTAAAAAACCAAAATTCTAAATACATAAAAAAAATGCCTTTCCAAATAATTTTGCAAAAGCACCTTTTTTATTAAACTTATTGTTACTATCTTAAAGATTTTGAAATTTCAAAGTTATCAATAATTTGTTGTTGTCTAGCAATTTCTTTATCCAATTGATTTCTTAAAGCTTTGTATTCAGAAACTTTTGTTTTGAATTCTTTTGAGAAAATGCTACTATCTGTAACTGCTTCAATTTGAGCAATTCTTTCATCAATTTTAGCTTGCATTTGAGTGTAGCTATTTAATTTTTGAGCTGCACTTTCTGCTAAAGCTTCTTGTTCTTTATATTTTGCTTCTTCTAATTGTTGTAATCTGTCTAATTGATTTTCTAAGTTACTTAAACTATTTTCAATTGCGGCTCCACGTGCTGGTGCTGTTTTTGGCGCTGCAAATGAAACACTACTTAATACTAAAACTCCTAATAATACTGCTAATCTTTTTTTCATTTCTAAACAAACGAGAATTTATAAATTATAATAATTTACGATTTTTTCTCGTATCTCCTTTCATAATTTTAAATTTAATTAATTTCCTTTAACTGATTCTATAGCTGCAAAATTATCAACTGTTGTAGTTAAAGATCTAATTTCAGCATCTAATGATTTAACAACAGCTTTGTATTGTTTAATTATATCACCATATTGTGCTTTGAATGATTTTGTATTTGATGCAGATGCTTCAATTTTTGCAATTTTTTCTTCTATTTGAGCTTTTTGAGCACTCTTTTCAGCTAATCTTTCTGCTGCTGATTCCGCAGTTGCTTTCAATTTATTGTACTCTTGATCTTCCATATTTATTAATCTCTCAAGTTCTGCTTCAAGTTGATTAAATCTACTAGTTACTGATTGAGTTTCTACTGATTTTGAAGATTTTTTTGAAGTCTTTGAAGATTTTTTTGAAGTAGCTGAAAATGATAAAGCACTTAAAAGCATAAATAAAATTCCAACTTTTTTCATTTTTTTTCCTCCTATATTAGTTATCGGTTTTAATTATCTTGTATATTATATATCATTTATCAAGAATTGTCAATTTTTATTTAAAAAAATATCTCTTTTAAACGTATTTTATTAAAAGAGACATTTTTTACTTCTAGTTATTAATTAATTATCATTACTATTTAATATTAATGTTATAGAATGCTTTTTTACCTTCGTAAACAGCTTCTTCAGCTAAGTCATCTTCAATTCTTAATAATTGGTTATATTTAGCCATTCTATCTGTTCTTGATGCTGATCCAGTCTTAATTTGTCCTGCATTTGTAGCAACTGCAATATCAGCTATTGTATCATCTTCAGTTTCTCCTGATCTATGAGATACTACTGCAGTATATCCAGCTTTTTTAGCCATTTCAATTGCATCTAATGTTTCAGTTAAAGTACCGATTTGGTTTACTTTAATTAAGATTGAGTTAGCAATTCCTTTTTCAATTCCATCTGCTAATCTTTGAGTATTAGTAACGAATAAGTCATCCCCTACTAATTGAACATCTTTTCCGATTGCATCAGTTAATTTTTTGAATCCATCCCAGTCATCTTCAGCAAGTCCATCTTCAATTGATACGATTGGGTATTTAGAAGTTAGATGTTTGTACCATTCAACCATTTCGTCTGAGTTTCTTACAACTCCACCTTCTCTTTTGAATGTGTAAGTATAAGATCCGTCTGCATTTTTAGTTGCAAATTCTGATGAAGCAGCATCCATTGCGAATGTAACGTCATCTCCTAATTTATATCCAGCAGCTTCTACAGCTTGAGAAATTACATCTAAAGCTCCTTCAGTTCCGTTAATATTAGATGGTGCATATCCACCTTCGTTTCCTACGTTAGTAGAATCTCCATTTGCTTTTAAGATTTTTCCTAAGTGATGGAAAATTTCAGAACCCATTCTTAATGCTTCTTTGTATGTTTTAGCTCCTACAGGTTGTACCATGAATTCTTGAACGTCTACTGCTGAATCAGCATGTGATCCACCATTTAAGATATTCATCATTGGTACTGGTAATTCTTTAGCGTTTACTCCACCTAAATATCTGTATAAAGGTATACCTAATTGGTTAGCTGCCGCTTTTGCCACTGCTAATGATACACCTAAGATTGCGTTAGCTCCTAATTTACCTTTGTTAGGTGTTCCGTCTAACTCGATCATAGCTTTATCAATAGCTACTTGGTCTAAAGCGTCAAATCCGATTAAGTGTTCAGCAATAACTTTGTTTACGTTTTCTACTGCTTGTAATACACCTTGTCCTAAATATCTAGATTTGTCACCATCTCTTAATTCAACTGCTTCGTGTACTCCAGTTGATGCTCCAGATGGTACAGAAGCTCTTCCCATTGCTCCACCTTCTAAGTAAACTTCAACTTCCACAGTTGGATTTCCTCTTGAATCAAGTATCTCTCTTGCATAGATATCTTCAATTCTAGTCATTTCTAATTACCTCCGTAAATTTGTTATATATTTCTTATATTAATTATACCACAATGTTTATTGATTTTCAAAATAAAATTTTAATTTTTTATAATTTTTTTTGTAAATTTTATTAACCTTAGATAAGCTAGTTATTTTTATTATTTTTATCTAAATATTTCTGCTTTTACCTTTTATATTTTTTTAAATCATTCTATCAATTTTTCATGATTTTCTCCAAGCAAATTATCTAATATTTTATAAAACTCCTTATTTTCAACATTTGAATCAAAAGAATAATGTTCATTTTTATCATAAATTATAATCTTGCTTTCTGGATAATGATCATCAATTACTACATTTTCGTTTGGATTTTTCAGCCCATTTATTATTTTCTTAATTATATTATTTTTTTGTTTAAAATCTTTTAAAACAATTTTTTTTGAATATTTTTTGACTCCATGTAAATAGGAAATATTACAATTTAACTTCTCACATTCAAGATTCCACTCAAAATAGTCTGAATTTCCTATAACAGCTTCTTTATGTTTAAAGTCATAATTTTTACTAAAATCCAATTTTTTTAAATCTTTCTTGCTATATTTCTTTCTATCGAATTTTCCACAAGAAATAAACATCAAGATTAAGCATATAAATAAAAATATTTTTTTCATATTCAATTTTCCTCGCTACATCTTATTCAAATAATCTGTATTTTATAACTTTTTAATATCTAAAAGTTTATTTCCATTTATAATCCTATTATTTCCCAGTTATTATGGCTTTTTCCGTCAATTACACCATTTTTTACAGTTCGGATATAATCAATCATCATATTCTGGATAGTTCCCTTTATATTTCCAATTGCTTCTTTTGATGCCCATAATACTGGTATTTCCTGCCCATCGAAAATACCGCCTTTTCTAGCCAGCTGCTCAAATCTGTAAGCGTTCATTCCAACTTTCAGTTTCATTTCAGGAGTTATTTTTGTTCCATTTACTAACATCAGATTGGTAATTTTACTGCCTTTTTCATTTCTTAAGTCAATTTTATATTTCACTCCGCCAAAAATATCAAAAGTTACGTATTTCCCGTTGGCACGTTCTGGATTATAGCGATATTCAGTATCTCCAGCCTGAATTGTGTCAAAATAGTCGGCAGCCCATTCCATATAGTCTTTTAACTGTTTTCCAGTCATTTCATAGATTGTAACATCTCCACCTGTGTAACGGTAGTTGTAAACTATGTCTTTTCTTCTGATTTTACCTTTGTCCAGTCTTACATTTTCATAATTGTATGCAAATGAAACAACGTCAGCACCACTGTAATAAAGTTCTACATCCGTTATGAACGAGGACATTCCTGTGTCTTTCCCAAATGCAGCCGATACACCGTAATGTTTTTCTTTTGAAACCATATCATTTAAAGTTTCTCCAATCTCTTCGTCTGCAATAACACAAAGCCTGTGATGAAACGGCTTGTAGATTTCTTCAATTTTTTCATCAGATTCTTCATTTTTTACTGGAATTGTTGTAGAATCCTTACTTATTAATTTAATATTTTTACCATCAATTTCAAATTTCAAATCAACTTCTGAAACAAATGTTCCGTATCTGTGAGGCTCTGTAATAAGAACTCCATTAATTATCTCTTTTGGAATATTCTGGTGCATATGTCCTGCCACAATCACATCAATTTCAGGAACCGCATTTGCCAAATCTCTAACTCCAGTTTCAGGAATCCCGTTTTCGTTTTCAATCCCCATATGAGCCACAACAACAATGGCATTTGCTCCTTCTTCTTTCAATTTTTTTATTTGCTTTTGAGCTTCTTTTATAGGCGACACAAAATAAAAATCATTCAAATATCCAGTATCTTCTTCAAATTGTGCCGACATCGGAGTAGAAAGCCCAATAATCCCAATTTTTACACCTTCTTTTTCAATAATTGTCGTTGCGTCCAAATATCTGCTTTTGTCTTTTGAAAAATTAGTGTCATTTTCAGCATTCTCGTGATAATACAAATTAGCAGTTAACTTTTTGAATTTCATATCCCGCAAAATATTCGATAAAGTTGGCATTCCAAAGTTAAATTCATGATTTCCTGGCACAAAAATATCATATCCCATATAATTTAATATTTCTGGAATAGGATGTTTCGGTGTCATCGCAAACTTTTCTATCCAGTTATCCTGAATCGCATCCCCAACTTCAACTAAAATCACATTTTTATTTTTTTTCCTAATTTTTTTCACCAATGTTGAAATTTGTGCATAAGAACCTGATTTGTCCTCTTCATCAGCCGCATAGTTCCAAGCAAGTATCCTTCCATGCACATCACTTGTTCCCAATATTTTTATACTTACTTCCTTTTTTTTCAAAGAAATCCCAGTATTTCCTGTTGTCATAATATTTATATTTCCTTTTCATTTTTTTATTTTTATATTTTTTAATTCAATTATTCTTTTTCTTTATTTTTATTTTTCCATTTTTCCCTAGCCTCATAAATGGAAAATTCTCTGCCATATTTTATTTCATTCACTTCATCCTTAATATAAAAAATCTTTTCCAAATCAATCTCATAATCATTTGCAATCGCAATAATATAATAAAAAACATCAAATACTTCCTCTTCAATTGTCCCTTTTATGTTTTTTCCATCGTATCTGACATTTTTTCTAATATTTTCAGCAAGTTCTCCAAATTCCTCAATTAATTTCAAAACGAGCCTTTGTCCATTTTCTTTTCTTTCCTGTGGAGTTTTTTCTCTTTTTCTTTTACCTAAGGTCCCTTTTTCTATCTGTTTTATCAAATACTGTACTTCCTTAAGCGTCATATCATCACCGTTATTATTTTTTTTATCCATAAAACTACCTCCTTTTTTTCTAAATTCTTTGGTATAAACACTTAAAATTAATGTTTTTATTTTACACAATATACTGTTATTAATGAATTTTTTTCATAATTTTTATGTTTTTCTTTTTTTTACGTAAAGGGGATCAGTCGCCATCCCCTTTACAATCCCGGCTTGTCTAAGTATTTTTTTGAAATAAAAACTAAACTCGCTTTTTAATAAAGGCTGTTCCCGTCTCTTCAAATAATCTTAATTTCAATATTTTGAAAAAGCTCAGACAGTAGTTTTTATTTCAAAAAAATCACGACATTTTTAGTTTATTTACAACAAAATAGTTTTATTAAAACATGAAACAAGCAAAATTTCGTTAAAGAAAAAATAACTGTTTGAGATTTTGAAATATATTTTGAATTATACACAGTTATTTCAGTTAAAATAACTTTGGTTCAAAATCGAGTTTTATTTTTTCTTTATAAGAAAGTTTTGCGTAAAGCGGGGATGCAAGGGCATGGCGTCTGATGCCCTTGCGAAAAATATTAATATTTGAAGATTACGTTTGTTGATTTCGGTCTTCCTACTTCTTTTTTCTCTTTCAAATAATCAATAAAGATTTTTGTGTCGCTTAAATGAGTGTCTGTTCCACGTTTTTGAGCTGTAATTTTTCCTAATGTTGTGTATCCATCTTTTCCTTGAGCGATGTATGAGTTTACGGCTAGCATGTAGGATTTTTTAGCATCGATTGGAACCCATTTGTTAGCTTTAAAGTCAAATACTTCTATTTTTTTAACTCTTGTTCCAAGGTTTCCTTCTTTTGTGGCTTCATATCTGATTCCTGCACCGTAAGGGAATGCTCCTGTTGATCCACCGTTTAATACATAGTCAATTGCATCTTCTAACACCTGTTTTACTTCGGCACCTGTAATATCTGTTATGAATACTGTGTTTGATGTAAATGGTAACAATGAGTAGGCTTGATCATAAGTGAAATTTCCAGGATTTAGTGTAATTCTGACATTTCCTGCATTTACGATTACAAAGTCAACGTTTCCTGTTCCCATATTTCTTAATTTATGTAAAACTGATTCGGCTACAAGTGTTGTTGCAAAAGAACCGTCTTTATTGTGAGGCCCTGGAACTCTGTTGTCTGATCCTCCTAAAATTTCTTCTGTAATTTTACCAACCGATTTTTTCCCTAATTCTGTTTTTTCTTTTTGATATCGTTCAAGCAGTTTTTCTGTAACAGTGTCATTTTTTACAACTTTTATGTTTTTGTTATTTTTTATAGAATTTATGATTACTGCTTTTTCTTTTTCGCCCAGCTGCACAACTTTTCCTTCAGCATTTTTTATTTCAAAAGTATCTCCAATTAGCACTTTCGGAGTTGGAATCAATTCTTTAATTACTCCATTCTTATCAAATTTTGCTTTCATTTCTCCCAATAAATATGAATAGTTCCACGCTTCTGCAATATAAACAGGATTTCCATCAGGTGAATTTACTTTTTTAGGATAATCTGGTTTTTCAGGAACTAGTCCAAATTGTTCAAATTCTTTTCCCAATAAATAATGCGTATCTCCAGATATAATTAAATCAACTCCGTCAACTTTTTCCCCAATTTCAACATTTTTTTCATATCCAGCGTGAGACAGCACAATTATTTTGTTTATTCCTTCATCTTGTAATTTTTTTACATATTTTCTAGCTGTTTCAACTTCATCTAGAAATTTCACATCGTCTCCAGGATTGGAAGATTCTTTTGTTTTTTTCACAACATCAATTCCAATAATTCCAATTTTTTGTCCGCCAACATTTTTGATAAGGTAAGGTTTCCATTTTCCTTCTAAAATACTTCCTTTGTCAGGTACAACATTTGACGAAACTATAGGTATAGTTAAAGCATCCAGAAATGATTTCAAAACTTTGTTTCCATCATCAAATTCATGATTTCCCAATGTAAAGGCGTCAAAGTTTATTACATTCATAAGCTCAGCATCAGCTTTTCCTTCAAATAGCGTATAATAAAGAGTCCCTGTTACTGCGTCCCCAGCGTGAAGAACTAAAGTATTTTTATTATTTTTTCTAAAATCCTTTATTTCCTGTGCTACTCTAGGAAGTCCGCCAATAGTTGCCGTAACTGTCTGACCATTTAATTTTAAAGGCATTTTTTCTTCTTCCAGATGTGAATGGTGATCGTTAATATGAGCCACGTTTAGTTCAAATGTACTTGCTGTACTTCCTTTATTTCCCTTTTTTACTGTTTTTGCTTCCAAACCTACTGCAGAAAACAGCGATACTGCTAGACCTAATAAAAGTAATTTTTTCATAACTTTTCCTCCTAAAAAAAGATTTATATTTCTTAATTTAATTATAACTTGATTTCTCAAAAAAAGCACTAAAAATATATAAATTTTTTATAAATTAATAAATTTTAAATAAATTTTACTATATTTTAAAATAAAATAATGTTATAATGCACCAGATGATTTCAAAATATATTTGAATTTTTTAACATCAAACTAATAAATTAAATAATATTGGGTTTATGTTTGGATAAAATAAATTTATTTTAAATTGTCAATAATATAAAAATAGATAGAAGGAGTTGGTATAATGAATTTTAGAAATATTATGAAAAAAATGATTTTAATTTTGGGAGTAATTGGAATTTCCACTACCTCTTTTTCAGCTTTTAGAAAAAACAACAAAATCGTATATGTAAAAAAGGAACCTTCTCGCAAAGTAAAGAAAAAGGCTAAAAAGAACAGACAGATTGTATACATAAAAAGAGAGCCTTCTCATAAAGTAAAAAAATATTCCAAGAGAAATAATAAAATCGTGTATGTAAAAAGAGAACCTTCTCGTAGACATAGAAAACACTAATTAAACAATTTATTTGGTGCTGAAACATTTGTAAATTTTTATTTTTGCAAAATGAACAGCACCATTTTTTATACTAAAATCCTTTTCTTTAAAGTCAAACTAACAAATATTAATTTAATTTTTTTAAAAGCACCTAACCAAATATTTCTTGTAAATATTCAGACATTTCCTTTACCAAATTTTCATCTGTCTCAAAAATTTCAAATTCACTAAATTCCTTCAACCCCATATTCACATTTTCTTTTCGATACAGCATTTCACTTTGCTTTATTTTTTTGGCAGAAAAATGAAAATTTCTTGCACCTGTAAAACTTATTATTTCTTTGATATTTTTTCTGTTTAATCCTGCTCCCACAAGTATTTCAGGTTTTTTTTCATTATCTTCATTAGAAAGTCCAACAAGATCTTTTAATAATTTTTTTCCTTTTAAGCAATTTTCCGCCTGTCCTGATGTTAATATTGTATTTACGCCTAATTTTTTTAACTGGTAAAACGCACTTATAGGATTTTTACACACATCAAAGGCTCTATGAAAAGTTACTGGTATGCCCTTTGCTTCCAAAATAAATTTTTCCATATTTTCAATATCTATTTTTCCATCTTTAGTTAAAACTCCTGTAACTATCCCGTCAGCTCCTAGATTTCTAAACATTTTTATTTCATTTCTCATAATTTCCAATTCATATTCCGAATATAGAAAATCTCCGAATCTTGGTCTTATCAGGACATTTATCGGAATACTTACATTTCTTCGGACTTCTTCAAAAAGACTTGCTGCAGGTGTAGTACCTCCAATTATTAAATTACTACACAATTCAAGCCTTGTACCTCCGCCTTTTTCAGCATTTATTGCGGATTCCACACTATCTGTACATATTTCAAGAGTATATTTTCTCATTTTATGACCCTCTTATTTTTTTATTATTTCAATGACTTCCTTCATTGACATCAGATTTTTAGCTAGCTTGTCAAAATCTTCCCTGCTTCGAACCGTTATTCTTAAATGTATAAATATACGTTTATTCCCGTTTTCCTTGGAATTATTCGTATTTACATTTATCAAGCTTATTTTATGTTCATTTAAAATACGGATAATATCCAGTAAAAGTCCATTTCTGTCTGCTGCTTTTATTGTAAAATTAAATTCATATATGCTATTGGCATTAATCGCAGATTCATCCCAGTAAACATCAACTTCTCTCTCTGGCTCCTTTTCCATTAATAAAACAAAATTGTCACAATCCGCACGGTGAATTGCAATCCCACGTCCACGTGTCACATAGCCCCGAATTTCATCTCCAGGAAGCGGACTGCAGCATTTTGCAAAACGGTACATTGTATTTTCAGTTCCAGAAATTTTTACTCCATTACCATTTCTTTTTTTCTGCTTATTTCCTTTTTCCGTTTCTTCCTCAAGAACTGTTTCCAGATCCTTTTCTTCTTTTTTCTCAAATTTATTTATAAAGCCCTCGAGTGATAAATCTCCGATTGCAAATCGATAAAATAATGTTTTATTATCATTGATGTTAAATTTTTTTGTATAGAAAAAAGCTCGCTCATCTTCCAGAACATCCTTTAATTTTAATCCAATCCGTTCAAATTCTTTTTCTAAAATTTGTTCCCCTTCTTTTGACTTTTCTTCAAATTCCTTATCCTTAAACCATTTTCTTATTTTCGACCGTGAACTATGGTTATTTACCATTTCAAGCCAGTCTTTTCCAGGTCCTTTAGGATATTTTGAAGTTATGATTTCAACTCTGTCAACATTGTTAAGCTTCTGATTCAATGGAACCATTCTTCCATTTACTTTTGCACCAATTGTCTTGTATCCAAGTTTTGTATGAATCTGAAATGCAAAATCCAATGCAGTTGAGTCCCTAGGTAGTTCGACAACTTCACCTTTTGGCGTAAATATAAATATTGTCTCTCTCAACATATTTCCTGTAATTTCCTTGGCAAATTCCAAGGCTTCCTTATCCCCTTGGACCAATTTCTTTATATTCGCATAAAATTTTTCATCTTTAGATTTTGATTTATTTTCTTTATATTTCCAATGTGCCGCAACTCCTTCTTCTGCTATTTCGTGCATTTTTTCCGTTCTAATCTGAATTTCAACATTCTGATTATCTGGACCTTTCACAGTTGTATGGACAGACTGGTAACCATTTATCTTTGGTCTTGAAATATAGTCCTTAAATCTTTCAAACACTGGCTCAAATAAATTATGAATCACTCCCAGCACACTATAACATTCAGTTTTTTCCTCAACAATAATTCTTATTGCAATTAAATCATACAAATCTACAAATCTTTTTTGTTTTTTAATCATTTTTCGATAAATACTGTACAAATGTTTTGGCCGTCCTGTAACTTCCGCTTTTATATTATTTTTTTCAAGTTCCAGTTTTATTTTTTTAATAAATTTTTCCGTATACTCTTCACGTTCACGCCTTTTTGAATTTACATGTTCCTTAATTTCATAATATTCCTTTGGATACAAAAATCTAAAACTTATATCCTCAAGTTCCCATTTCATTCTTGCCATTCCAATTCTATGAGCAATTGGCGCATAAATTTCAATTGTTTCATTTGACTTTTCCAGCTGTTTTTCAGGTTTCATGAATTTTAGTGTTCGCATATTATGAAGCCTGTCTGCCAGCTTTATAATCACAACTCGGACATCTCGTGACATTGCTACTACCATTTTTCTTGTATTTTCAACTTTTCTGCTGAAATTCCTTGGTAAATTCCTAAGTTTTGTAACTCCATCTACTAATTTTTTTACATCTGATCCAAACTGATATTCTATATCTGCCAAAGTAATTTGGGTATCTTCAACCACATCATGCAAAAGTCCAGCTACAATTGTATCCGTATCCATTTTCATGTCTGCCAGAATTTCCGCAACTTCCACAGGATGAAGAATATAATTTTCACCACTTTTACGTTTTTGTCCTTCGTGTGCTCCATAAGCAAGTACAAAAGCCGCTAATATTTTATCCATATCTACATCTAGATTATTTTTTTTAATTCTATCTTCCAGCTGCTGAAGTAATTCATCATAACTTTTATTGACTACTGCAGGAATCTTTGTATTTTCCATTTCATCAGCCGTCATTTTCCAATCATTTTTTAAAATTTCACTTTTCTCGTTTTTTTCATTTTTCAAAGTTTCTTTTCTGTCCATCTCATTTCCTCCTAGCGTCAAATAAAACTTTTTATTTGACAACATTTTCTTAAAATTATTGTACTATACATTGAAAAAAAAATCTATCCTAAAAATATTAATAAATTTAATTAATTTTGTTTTGTAAAGCTAAATTCCTAAATATTTCCAATTCAATCATTTTGAAAAATAAAAATATTTATAAAATCAATAAAAAACATGACCAAAGAAGTTCAGTAAATTTCGAAACTTTCAAAGCTCATGTCTTTTTTATTATATTATTTAGTTTGATTTAAAATATCTTTACTTAAAACAGAATAAATTAGATTTATGTATCTTTTTGCCGCATTAGGTTTAGGATGTGTTCCATCCTTGTAGAAATATTCCTGTTTTCCTTTTGAATATGAATACCAGTCTATAACCTTTATATTGGGATTTTCTCCCGCTTTTTTAATTTCCGCATTAACGCTGTCTTGCCAAGGGTCTGGCATAACTGTATTTATAAAGTAAACATCATGTCCTTTTAACGTCTCTAAAACAGATTTCATATCCTTTTCATAAATTGTTCCATTTGTTCCAAGTGCAATTACGACAATTTTTCTCAATTTTCCATCCTGAGATAAACTTTTTAACATATTTGGCAGCTGATAAAATTGCCGACCTACCTTTGTTTCAATAATAGCTTTTGGATATTTTTTCTTCAAATCTTCTCTTGTCATATGCAATACAGAATCACCAATAAATATTATATCACGCTCATCATTTGGATATTTTTTCAGAATTTCATTCTGCATTTTCGTATCCTCTTCCATACTTTTAGACGGAGTATTCAGGGCATTAAGAAGTTCATCCATTGTCAAGGGTTTATCTCCTGTATTTACAGCAGGGGTAGTTGGTGCAGTTGAAACTGGCGGCGTATTATTTTTTTCTTCTTTTTCGTTTGAAGCTAGGGCTTCCTGTATAGCTTTCATTTCTTCCAAATCTTTATTTTCATAAATTGGAGAAAAAACTAGAATTAAAGCAATAGATGCCAAAATAGGATAACTTATATATTTTATACTCTTTTTCTCAAATAAATAGTAACTTAATTCGGAAATAAAGATTAAAACTATAAATTGTATGCAAAACTGCTGAGAATTTGACAATTTTGACCATTTAAAATATTCACGTGCAAATATCATTACTGGATATTGCCATAAATAATACTGATACTGATGCTGCCCTAATCTTATGACAGGATCAAGAATTTTATTGTATTTTGAAATATCAAATTTCTTTAATTCAGGTTTAGAGAACAAGACTATTGAAAATGAAAATAGAATACTAACTAAAAACATAAGTCCATAATAATTTAAAGCGTTTCTGTAATCTATTCCAAATGAAAAGACAATTATTGAAACTATTCCCAATATTCCTAGAACATATACAATTTTCTTTTCAACATTACTTTTAATTTCCCTTCTTGAATAAAAGCAAGCTAGCCCAGCCGCACAGAAAAATGAAAATGCTCTCGTATCTGTTCCGTAATAAATTCTCGAAAAATCAGCTCCTTCTGATGATTTTGAAGTAGCATAAAATATATAAGCCATCACTAATCCTGAAATTACTGATATTGCTAAAAAAATACTTCCCATAGTATAATCTTTTAATTTCAATTTTTTTAATCCTTGTACTAAAACTGGAAAAAATACATACATCTGTATTAAGAACGATAATGCCCATATATGAGTCAATGGCAAAATAATTCCAAAATTATCAAAATAGGACATCTTCGAAAAAATCTGATAAATATTATTTAGTCCTAATACTGAAAATAAAGCACTGTATTTATATTTCATCTCAAGTCCATTATTCACAAAATACAATGCAATTGTTGAAGCCAGAATCACAATTAACAAACTTGGATAAATTTTCTTTAGTCTTCGGCTAATTACTGAAAAAATCGAAAAATCTCTGGAAAGCAGCCCACTTGTAACTAAATATCCACTTAATGCAAAAAATATAACAACACCAATATACGTACCTTTGAATAAAGTCCAATGGTAAACGCATATGAGTACAAGAGCAAGCGCTCTCAAAATATCAAGACTTAGTATCCTTTTTTTCTTCATAAATTTAAAATCTCCTCTAAAAAATATGTTTAAAAAAAACTACTTTAATGTACAAACTTAAAAAATTGGAAAACTCTTATGTTTTTTAACACAGCTCAATTTTTTTAAGCTTGAAATTAAAGTAGCAGTATGAAAAATTATGAATAATTTAATTATTTTTCATTATCTAAATAAAGTATTATTTTGAAATTTCGTCTTTATTATTTTCTCCAAGATAATATTTTTTTACTTCATTAGTTAAAAAGTCTGCGTAATATTTTTGTCCTTTATCATTTGGATGAGTTCTATCTTTGTAAAAATACTCATTTTTTCCTTTCGCATAAGAATACCAGTCTATCAGATGGGCATTTTCATATTGTGATACTTTCTCTACAAGCTTTCTGTTCACTTCCTGTTCCCAAGGGTCTTTGTGTGCAGTATTCATAAAGAATACATCCTTTCCTTTTACCATTTCCATAACAGAATCAAAATCCCTGTCAGTAAATTTACCATTTGTTCCAAGATGAACAACTAATGTATTTTTTATCTTTCCTTGTTCCACTAATTTTGAAACAATTCCCGGCAATGTTGAAAATTGACGCGAAATTTTTGTATCAAAGTAAGGATTTTTAAAGTTAGGCGCAATATATTTTTTACTGCTATCCATTATAGAATCTCCCACAAACACAATATCTTCAGGTACTTTCCCATTAAACATCTCTTTCGCAATAATAATTCCCGAACCGAACACTAATATTACTAAAATTAAAAGAATTTTTTTCATAATTAATTTTTCTCCTTTTTTATTTATACTATTTTTTAGTTTAAAAAATTTTTATTTAAATTTCCTCAGATATAATCAAAAAATTAAATAAATATAATTTTTAGTCTTAATTTTAAAGAAACTTTTTTATAAAAAATCTTTTAAACATATTATTATATGATATAATTCTCAATTTGTCAAATTATTTTTAAATATATTTTTTACTTTTATATTGAAATTTATTTAAAATAAAACTCAAAAAGTTATTACAAACTATTCAAAGGCTAAAATTAAAATTTTAAAATTTTTATATAACTTATAATTTACCTAGGCTGTGTCTGAAAACTCGAAATCTATGTTATTTTTAATGTTTTTTTGATTTTATAAATTATACAAATCACGATAAAATCAGTGTTTATTATTTTTGATTTTGGAAAAATTTGTTAAAAATTCATCATTTCGATAGTTTTCAGACACGCCCTAAATAAAAAAGAAACTTAATTCAATAATAAAAATTATCAAAAAAAGTTTCTTTAAGAGTCATATTTAATTTTTAATTTGAAGAATCAGAATCATTATTAATTTCAGAATCTTCCTGCGTGTCACTCTCAGTGCCTGTTGATGGAACAGAAGGAGTAGAATAAGTTTCTGCTGAATGTAATCTATATTCAGGGATCCTATAATTTATTATTTTTTTTATAGTTAAAACTCCATCTTTTGAAACTATCCCTTGAACATTAAAAGTAACAGAATCTTCAGAAGTTACGCCATATTTTTTTGCCATAAAATCATAAATTCCATCCAGTAATCCAGTATCGTCTTTTACTGTATAATTAAGTAATTTGTTTGGAAAAATTAAATTATCTTTCTCATAGACAAATGTATTTGTTGATCTACTGTAATCTCCTTCATAAACTCTATTTATAGCTTTGTTTGCTGCTAATCCAATAGTTGACATTATCAACATCATTGCCATTAATAATAATTTTTTCATGAAAAACCTCCTCTTTAAATTTAAATATTATTTGTGAAATCCTAAATCAGCTGGATTGACATCTCCAGAAATCTTTTTTACGATTCCACCTTTTTTTTCAAATTCGTTTCTCATTAAGGTAACTTTTTTTATAAGCTCTATTGTATCATTTTCCAGATTAGAACTATTATATCGCCCTTTTGCCCAATATTCAATAATTAGTGAACTATCTCCACAAATAATTTTTGTATCGTATTTCTTAGCATAGACAAGAGCTATGTAAATACCGACTAATTCACCAAAATTATTTGTTCTGGTATTGGCAACGTAATAATTTCCATATTCGTTAATTTTTTTTTCATTCATAATTTTATAAAGCAATGAATTTCCGTCAAAATCTGTTAATCTAACTTCTACACCATTACCACGCCCCGTTCCTGCATCAAAATAAATTGCATCACGTTCCAGTTCAGAGTACAGCTCTGTTAAATCAATCTTTTCTTTTTTTTCATAGTTTGCTCCAGAATTTAACCATTCCTGTGCATCAGAAAACGTTTTAAATGACTTATATCGGGCTTTTTCCCCAGTTACCTTTTTTTGACAATCTGTCCAGTTTTCAAGTATCCCATTTTCATTTGTATCTATAATGAAATAGGCATAAAATTTTTTATTTTTTGACATTTTTCAATAAATTTATTAAATTATAAATTTAATCCTCCGTCAACTCTTAAAACTTGCCCTGTAACAAATTTAGACATATCGCTTGCTAAGTATAGTGCCGCATTTGCCACATCTTCAGCATCTCCCATTTTTCTAAGTGGAGTGTTTGCAAGTACAGTTTCTATAAGTTTTTCAGGCAATACGTGAGTCATATTTGTTTCGATAAATCCTGGTGCAATTGCATTTGATCTAAGATTTTTTCTACCAAATTCTTTTGCCCAAGTTTTTGCCATAGCGATTACTCCACCTTTTGTAGCAGCATAGTTAGTTTGCCCTGCATTTCCGTCAACTCCTACAACAGAAGCCATATTAATTACGCTTGAGGCTTTACTTTTTAATAATAATGAAACAAATCCTTGCATTACGTTATAAACACCCTTTAAGTTAATATCGATTACTAAGTCCCAATCTGCTTCCTTCATTCTTTGAAGCAACGAATCTCTTGTAATTCCTGCATTATTTACAAGAATATCCAGTCTTCCGTATTTTCCCTTGATTTCACTTGCAATTTCCTTTATATTTTCTCTATCAGTAACATTTAATTTTACGTGTGAGACATTTTCGTGGCTGTAATCAGGATCAATTAAATCTCCTGAGATAACTGTAGCCCCGTTTTCAGCAAATTTCAATGCGATTTCTTTTCCAATTCCTCGTGAACCACCTGTAATTAATGCTATTTTACCATTTAACACTATTTTTCCACCTTCCATTCCTGTCTAATTTTAATTTTTGAAATTTTGCAAATGCACGTTTATTTACTAACTAATTTGAAGCATTTAAAATTTCAAGTTTTACTTTTGTAATACCTTTTCCTGGACTTTCAATCTGTGAAAAAGCTCCATAGCTTAAATCAATTACACGTCCTTTTACAAAAGGTCCTCTATCGTTAATTTTTACAATAACTTCCTTCCCATTGCTTAAATTTGTAACTTTAACTCTTGTTCCGAATGGTAATGTTTTGTGGGCAGCGACCATTTCAGTCATATGATGTCTTTCTCCACTTGCAGTTTTACTTCCATCTAATCCTTTACTGTAATATGAAGCTATTCCACTTTGATAATGTGTGAATTTTTGTAAATCCTCTTCTTTTATTGTCATTATTGTAGAAGTATTGTCGTTTGCTTTTGAAACGTTTATATCTATTCCGTTATCAGCAGCTTTTATCATTTCATTCTTTATGTAAATTATATTTATATCGTCTTTTTTTGTTTTTCCCTCCGAAAATAATGATAATGATAATGACAATCCAGCAAGTATAGTAATTATTTTTCTCATTTAATATTCTCCTTAAAATTTTAAAATTTTTATAGTAATATTTAAAAAATACAACTATATGACTTAAGTAGAAAAATGTATAATTTTACTTTTTTTACTCAATCAACTTCTACATTATATCACAGATTTAGATTTTATCACTTTTTTTTTACTTAGTTACTACATTTCAGGTTGTTTTACATGCTGGATTCTAGGACTATTTACATCCAATGTTTCAAATGTATATCCAGCTTTTCTATATCCGTCAATTATTTGCTGTAATGCTTGAACAGTTGTTTTTTTGGCATTTGTGTCGTGCATTAACACATTAATTTCAGGATGAGTTGTACAAACTCCGTATTTGACCAATTTAGGAACTGGCACGTTATTTCCTGAAGCATCTGTACTGTCACAGTTCCAGTCAAAATAAACATATCCTTCTTTTGTCATTCTGTTAATTATCGCTGTTTTCAGAGCTTTAGAGGCTTTTGCATTACTTGAACCGCCAGGAAATCTTGTGATTTTTACATCTAATCCAGTTGTTGATTTTACAGCATCTCTTATTTTATAAAGATCTTTAAAGAAACTTGCTTCATTTGCATAAACTTCCTTGTATTCATGTGAATAAGTGTGCAGTCCTAGTACATGTCCATGGTCAATTATTTTTTTATAATCATTATAATTTTTACCGATTCCAATTACAAAAAATGTTGCTTTTATATTATTTTTTTTCAAAATTTCAAGTATTTGATCAGTATGTGCAGATGGTCCATCATCAAATGTCAGATAAACTGTTTTAATTTTTTTCTCAGCTCTTAATTTTTCATATTCTGCTTTCACATCTGCATTTTTTTTAGTAAGAGCAGCTAATTCTGTTGTTTTTTTAGTTTTTTCTTCTGTTAATTTTTTAACGTTTGACTTTAATCCGCTATATTCAAAGTATTTTATACCTGTTCCAAAAATATGTACTGCTGAATATAAGAATCCAAGTACAGCTAATAATATAGCAACCATTGATAATGTTTTTTTCATTTCCTTACCTCTCTCGTTTTTTATTTATATTTTTTTATCAAAGCTTCAGCTTTTTTGTAGCTTTCTTCACTGTGTTTTAAATTTCCATTAAGAGTTTCAACTTCCTTTTCCAATTTCTGCCTATTTTCCTTTAGTGTCGGTATTTCCTTTGTAAATTTTGCTTTTTGTCCAATTAAGACAAAATGTGACAATAACACAAGTAACAGTGAAACAACAAATAAAATTACTGCATTTTTTCCCAGTTTTTTATCACTTTCACCATCATGGTCATTTCTGTAATCATAAATAAAATTTTGATTTTCCATTTTTCTCCTCTTTTCTATATTTAATTTTTAAATTTATTAATTTAATTATATTATACTCTTTTTAAGCAATTTTTCAAGACAAATTTTAAAAATAAAATGTCAAAAAATTAACCAAAAGAAAAAAGACCTCTTAAAAAGAGGTCTCATAAAAGGGGGGGTTAATTGAGGTTTCAGATCTTTTAATCGATCTAAATATAGTATACACTATATTCATTAAATCTCAATTAAATGAATGTTGTTTTTCAATTAATTTATTACTCTTTTTAAAGTTTTTGTATTTAATATTCTTTATTTAGCGTATTTTATTGTTTGTACGAAAATTTTAGCTTCATAATTCTACATTCTATTTACAGTTTTTATTCCAAGAAGTTCTAACCCTTCTTTCAGTACAAATGCTGTTTTTTTAGCTAATAGAATTCTTGCATCCATTACTTGCTTATCTTCTTCCTTCAGGATGGAGCTTGAATTGTAAAAGCTGTTGAATAATTTTGCTGTATCAAATAAATAGTCAGCAATTATATTTGGACGGAAATTTTCGTAAGACTTGACAACTGCTTGCGGGAATTTAAGAAGTTCTGATGCTAATTCACGCTCAATTCCATCCATTTCATCTAAGACAATGTCCATATTTTCCACATTAATATTTTCTTCTTCCAATTTTCTGAAAATTGACATAATTCTAACATAGGTGTATTGTAAATAAGGACCTGTATTTCCTTCAAAGTTTAATACTTTTTCCCAAGTGAATGTAATATCAGATGTCCTGTTCTGGCTCAAGTCAAAATATTTTATAGCTCCGCTTCCAATAGTTTCAGCAATTTTTTCCTTTTCTTCTTCAGGAATATTAGGATTTTTTTCATCAATTACCTTTTTGACCTGCTTTTTAGCTTCATCCAGTAAATCCACAAGTCTTATTGTATTTCCACTTCTGGAAGAAAAAATTTGGTCTCCAAATCTCATAATTCCAAATACAATATGTGTTTTCTTGTAATCATAAGGTTCTCCTAGCATTTTTCCAATTTCAAAGACTTGTTTAAAATGATTCTGTTGCCTATCGTCAGTTAAGTAAACTGCTTCGTCTACTTTTAATTCATTTTTTCTAAATTTCATTGTAGCCAAATCTGAAGTTGTATATAAAAAACTTCCATCTTTTTTTTGAACAATAGCAGGCGGCAGCTTGTCATCTTCAAAAAATACAACTAATGCTCCCTGATCTTCCCTTGCAATATTTTTTTTCTTTAACTCTTCAAGAACAGAAGGCATCATATCATTGTAAAATGATTCGCCGTAATAATAATCAAAATTTACATCAAGCCTTTCATAAACTTTATTATATTCCTTCAATGAAATGTCAATAAATTCCTTCCACAATTTCTGATTATCTTCATTACCAAGCTGTAATTTTTTTAACTCTTCACGTGCCTCATCTTCCAAAGCGGGATCTTTTTTCGCTTTATCTGAAAACAGCACATAAATTCTTTCAAGTTCGCCAATTGGATCTTCTTCATATGCTTTTTTATCTAGCCAGTTTTTATAAGCTACAATAAGTTTTCCAAACTGTGTTCCCCAGTCGCCAATATGATTATCTGCCAATGTCTTGAATCCTAGAAAATTAAGAATTCTTTTAATTGAATCACCGATAATTGTACTTCTTAAATGTCCAATGTGCATTCTTTTGGCAATATTTGGAGAAGAATAATCGATAATTACAGTTTTATCGATATTCAGGAAAGAAAAATCGTATTTTTCATTTTCCAGCTTTTTTATTTCTTCATTAAGAAAACTATTTTTCAAAAAAATATTAATAAATCCCGGTCCTGCAACTTCCAATTTTTCAATAATATCATTTTTTTCAAAATTTTCGATAATTGTATTTGCAATTTCACGTGGATTTTTTCCGATTAATTTTGAGCTCATCATAGCAAAATTTGTTTGGAAATCTCCAAATTCTTTTTTTGTAGAATTTTGAATATCTATTTTCTCAATATAATCAGCACCAAAAATACGAGATATATTTTCTGAAAACAATTTTTTTAATTTTATTGTCAGTAATTCCATTATTTGAAATTTTTGTCCTTTCCTTTCATAAATTTACGTTAATTAACGGATAACGCATAATCCATATAAAAAATATTTACTCAAATATTATATAATAAATTTTGTAAAATTTGAAGTATTTATTTATTATTTATTAATATAATCAAAATAGATGAAATTATCATCTGTAACCATCATTTTTGTAATACTTCCGTTATCCAGCCTAAATTTCCAGTAACCGTCTAAATTTCCAAAAAGATAATGACTAATTAAAGACTGAATAACTCCAGCGTGTGCCATAACTAATATTTTTTTATTTTTATAATTTTCCTTTATTTCATCAATTTTTTTTACAACTCTTTTTTGCAAATCAAATAAGCTCTCTCCACCATCTGTCTTAAAATATCGCCAGTTATTTTTCATTTCATCAATGTAATGCGGAAATTCATTTTCAATTTCCGTATATGTTTTTCCCTCAATATTTCCAAAATTAAGCTCCCTTAATCTTTCGGAAAAAATTTTTTCAATATTTTTTTCAACTTCCAGCAATTCCAAACTTTCTTTACATCTTTTCAAATCACTTGAAAATACAATATCAATATTTTTATTTTCTTTCATTTTTTCCAAATTTATTTTAGTATTTTTTAACTGCCAAAGCCCATTTTCATTTAATCCTGGGTTCAAATGCCCATAGTATAGTCGTTTTTTATTGCAATCCGTTTCGCCGTGCCGTATAAATAAAATTTCTGTCATTAAACCTTCTCCTTTTTAAATTTTAAAGTTAAATTGATAAACAAATCTATTCTATCATTTTTACTAAAAAAAATCACACTATTTTTAATTCAGGAAAAAAGATTATTAGGATAAATGCCCTTGTTTTTCTATTTATAATGTGGTATTCTATTCTCATCAAAAAACTAACGGAAGGAGATGGAATGAATATGTGGTTTCCATTATTTGTAAATTTAGAAAACAAAAAAATTCTGGTGATTGGCGGGGGAAAAATTGCATACAAGAAAATTACTAAAATTTTAGAATATAGTGCAAACGTTACAATTGTTACTGAAAAAATTGAAGAAGAAAAACTGCTTCAGCTGGAAAATGTGAAAATTGTAGATAATAAAAGAATTGAAAATGATAAGGATACAATAGAAGAGCTTGTAAAAGATTATTTTCTCGTCATTGCAGCTACAAATGATGAAGAACTAAATGAAAATATTGCTAAAATTTGCGATTCACGTGGAATCTTAATAAATAATATATCTTCAAAAACTGAAATGAATGCAATGTTTGGAGGAATTGTAAAAAATGATGAATTTCAAATTGCAGTTTCAACAGGCGGAAAAAATTGCAGACGTTCACGTGCTATGAAAAGCGAGATTCAAAAGATTCTGGATAAAATAGAAAAATAAAATGAAAAAAGGTGAAACAGTAATGTTTAAAAGACATAGAAAATTACGTAAAAATGAAGTGATAAGAAATCTTGTAAAGGATGTTTACATTGCAAAAGAAGATTTGATTTATCCTATTTTCATTGAAGAAGGTGAAAATATTAAAAACGAGATTCTGTCAATGCCTGGAATTTTTAGATATTCAATTGACAGGCTTTCGGAGGAACTGGATGAGCTGGTAAAATTGGGAATAAATTCGATTTTGCTTTTTGGGATTCCAAAAAATAAGGATACCTGTGCGACAGAGGCTTATAATGAGAATGGTGTTATCCAAAATGCAGTCAGATTTATAAAGAAAAAATATAATAATTTTCTTGTAATCTGCGATATTTGCTGCTGTGAATACACAAGCCACGGACATTGCGGGATACTTGATGAAAATGGATATGTAAAAAATGATGAAACATTGGAAGTTTTGGCAAAAACAGCACTTTCTTATGCAAGAGCAGGAGCAGATATTGTGGCTCCTTCTGATATGATGGATGGACGTGTAGAAAAAATTTCCAAAGTTCTAGCTGAAAATAATTTTGAAAATATTCCAATAATGGCATATTCAGTAAAATATTCATCGGCATTTTATGGACCGTTTCGAGATGCAGCAGATTCCGCTCCTCAGTTTGGCGACAGAAAATCGTATCAGATGAACTTTCAATATTCAAAGGATGCAATAGATGAAGTTGTTGAAGACTTACGACAAGGAGCGGATATTATAATTGTGAAACCTGCGATGGCGTATCTTGATGTAATAAAAAAAGTAAGTGATAAATTTGAAATTCCAATCGTGGCTTACAGTGTTTCAGGCGAGTATTCAATGGTAAAGGCGGCAGCTCAAAATGGCTGGATTGATGAAATGAAAATTGTAATGGAGCAGATGTATGCGATGAAAAGGGCTGGAGCAAATGCAATTATTACATATTATGCTAAAGAAGTAGCCAAATTTTTGGAAAATTCTGAAAACTAAAAAATAAATAATAAAAAAGAAAAGGTAAAAAATATGAAAATAGTAATAGTAGGTGCAGGTGTTGTTGGAGAATCACTCTGTAGTGAATTATCAGAAGAAGGAAATGATGTTATACTGATTGAAAAAGAAGAGAAAGTATTAAATAAACTTGTGGAAACTTACGATATAACGGGGCTTGTAGGAAATGGAGCTTCCTATGAAACATTGCTTGAAGGAAATGCTGATACTGCTGATATTTTTATTGCGGCAACAGAATCAGATGAATTGAATATAATTTCTTCAATTATTGCAAAAAAAATTGGATCAAAATATACAATAGCAAGAGTAAGAAATCCTGAGTACAGTTCAAATATGCAGTTCGTAAGGGAAGATCTGGGAATTTCGCTTATGTTAAATCCTGAATTTGAATCAGCGAAAAATATTGCTAATAAACTGATGTTCCCAGTGGCATTGAGCGTGGAAAACTTTTTTGGACAAAAAGCAAATTTTATTTCAATAAGAGTCGAGAAATATAGTTTCTTGAATGGAGCACAGTTAAAAAAACTTGAATTTGATCCACAAGACAAAGTAATAATTTGCACCGTCAAAAGAGGTGACCAAATATTTATACCAAGCGGAGATTTTACAATTCTGGAAGGAGATATAATATATATTGCGGGTTCTATAAATTCGGTACGTAAATTTTATGATAGAATCGAGAAAAGAAATTTAAAAATAAATTCTACAATGCTTATCGGTGGCGGAACAATTACTCACTATTTAATTGGAAAACTTCTGGAAAATAAAAATAAAGTCAAGGTTATTGAAAATGAGCCAGTGAAAGCCGAGAAATTGAGCGAGGCATATTCAAAAGCCATCGTAATACAAGGAGATGAAGCAGATCAGGAATTTTTAATTCAAGAAGGTATAAAAAATTACGATGCTGTTGTAATTATTACTGATAGTGATGAGGAAAATGCAGTTATTTCAATGTTTGCAAATTCTATAACAAATGCTAAGTTAATTACGAAGATGAATAGAACTTTATTACTTCCTATATTGGAAAATAATACAGAAACATCAATAGTTGTACCAAAAAAAGTCATTTCTGATATGATAATTAGTGTTGTAAGATCAAGAACGAATATGCGAAGTTCTACAATGAGCTTATTGTATAGATTGGAAAATAAAGTGGAACTTATTACATTTGAGATTAATAAAAATAGTATTGCCATTGATATTCCATTGAAAGAATTAAAGATAAAAAAAGGTACATTAATTGCAAGTATATTGAGAAATGGAAAAATGATTTTCCCAGGTGGAAATGATATGATAAAAATTAATGACAGTGTGATGATAGTTTCAACAATTCCTTCAATAGAAGATTTTGACGAAATACTTGAGCGAATTTAAGGAGTAGACAATGAATAAAAAAATGATAAGTTTCATAACTGGAAGAATACTTATACTAGAAGCTGGTCTAATGATCTTGCCTTTAATTATAAGTTTTCTTTACAATGAAAATGCGAAATATAAAATCGCATACGGGACTGTAATACTGATGCTTCTGGCAACAGGCTTCCTTCTTTCGGCAAAAACTCCAGAAGAAACTTCAATTCAAGGAAGAGAAGGATATATAATAGTGTCTTTATCGTGGATTCTGATGTCTATGTTTGGAGCACTACCCTTTGTAATTACAAAGGAAATACCATCGTTTATAGACGCTTTTTTTGAAATTGTGAGCGGTTTTACAACAACTGGTTCAAGCATAATAACAGACCTTAGCAAAATTAGCCATTCTAATTTATTTTGGCGAAGTTTTACCCATTTTGTTGGTGGAATGGGAGTGCTAGTTTTGGCACTTGCAATTTTCCCAAGCTCTGCGACTTCAGTTCACGTAATGAAAGCCGAAGTTCCAGGACCAACATTTGGAAAATTGGTTTCAAAATTGTCAACAACAGCGAGAATGCTTTATAAAATTTACATTGTAATGACAATAGTTTTAATAATTTTACTAATGTTTGGCGGATTAGATTTGTTTGAATCTTCACTTCTTGCATTTGGTACGGCTGGAACAGGTGGATTTGGAGTGAGAAATGGAAGCATTCTGCCGTATAATAATCCTTATATTGAAATAGTTCTGGGAATTGGAATGATTGTTTTTGGAGTAAACTTTAATATTTATTATTTTATTTTAATTGGAAAAGTAAAGGATGTATTAAAAAATGAGGAATTACGATATTATTTGCTAATAGTTTTTGGAGCGATTACGCTAATAGTTCTGAATATTTGTAAAACATACACTTCGCTTGCTCATTGTATAAGGGATGTGTTCTTTTCAGTTTCTTCTGTTATTACTACAACTGGATATTCTACAGCCGATTTTGGAAAATGGCCTTTATTTTCACAAGTAATATTGCTGATTTTAATGTTTTTTGGAGCGTGTGCAGGCTCTACTGCTGGAGGTCTGAAAATATCAAGAGTAGTGCTGATGATAAAAATCTATTTTGCAGAAATAATTCAAATGATAAGCCCAAACCGTGTAATTGCAATAAAATCTGACGATAAACCTGTAAACGTGAAAATGCAAAAAAGTATTGCAGTATATTTTCTAATTTACTCACTTGTTTTCGGAGGAATTTTACTAATAATTTCTTATTCAGTAGATGATTTTATGACAGCATTTAGTGCGGTTGCGGCAACTTTTAATAATATCGGGCCTGGACTGGGAAAAGTTGGACCTGCATTCAGCTTTGCTGAATTAAATAATTTTTCAAAAATAGTTTTAAGCTTTGGAATGCTTGCAGGAAGGCTTGAAATTTTTCCAATGCTAATATTGTTTTCACCAACAACTTGGAAATTAAAATAAATTTTTTAAAGCAAGGGATTTTTATTGTTCCCTTGTTTTTTATTTTTCAAAAATATAGGATAATATCAGTTTTTACTATTTTTGTTATGTTTTTTCTTTTTTTTTCGCAGGATTGCTCATTGCCGCAAATCCTGCACCTATAGCTAGACTACGACTTTTATTTGCCCAACTACGAAACTCCTCCTTATAGTCGTCAAACAGTCGTAGTTGAACAAATAAAAGCTCCGTCGGTTTATTAAAACAAAAAAATTATATTTAATTATTTTGAAATACTCTTATCCTTTGTTGGAAAAATTTGTAATAAATTCGTTATTTAAATGGGGCTTAGTATTAATTTTAGATACAAATATAATTTGGAGCAAAAAAATCTAAATTATCTGATTAATTCAAACCCTTATGTATAATTTATAAAATATATGATTGAAATAAATAAAATAAATTTTTTTTATCGAAAATAAAAGAAAAAAAAGTAAAAATATTCAAAAAACTGGCTATTTATCAAATTATATATTTTATATATGAAACTTGAAAAACACAAAATATTGTGTTATCATTATATCATAAAAACAATATATAGTGTTCCAAGCTAAAATAATGCTTGGATTATTAATAATAAAAAGGGACTTGGGAATTGATGGTTTGCAAAAAAAAAATGATAAAAGAAAGTGCAGGAATAAGGGAGGAATTGAAATGCAACCACAATTAACAGAAAATTTAAGAGAAATAATATCAGGAATAGTAAATGTTGAAAGTAACGACACGTGTAATGAAAATGCCAATATGTCGTCAATGACACCAGCGGGACAAATGATGAAATTTGCAAGTGAAGTTTCTAAAATTTACGCTTTGGAAAATTTAGTTTCACCGAAATTTAAAGAAGCTCATGAAAAGGGGCTTATCCACATTCACGATTTGGATTTTTATTCCAGCAAAACTACAACTTGTTTGCAATATGACTTGGCGGATATGTTTGAACACGGCTTCTACACAAAACACGGCTATATCCGTGAAGCACAAAGCATTTCAACTTATGCCACACTTGCAACTATTATTTTTCAAACTAATCAAAATGAACAGCATGGTGGTCAAGCGATACCAGCATTTGATTTTTATATGGCAAAAGGTGTTTTAAAATCGTTTAGACGACATTTAAGAAGAAGAATTTTGAGCTTTGTGGAAATTAAAAATGGAGTAGAAATTACAAAGGAATATGAAAATAATGCAAAGGAATTTTTATTAAAAAATATTTTTTCAATAAAATGCAGTGAAAATGAAATAAAATTGCTTGAAGAAAATTTTGGAATAAATAAAAATGACTTGATAAAATTATTGCTGGAAGCCTACGAAGACACTAAAAATGAAACTTATCAGGCAATGGAAGGATTTTTACATAATCTTAACACAATGCACTCACGTGGCGGGAATCAAGTTGTCTTTTCTTCAATAAATTATGGAACAGATACTTCAGAAGAAGGGCGAATGGTTATTCGTGAGCTTTTAAAGGCGACTTCCAGCGGACTTGGGAAAAGCGAAACTCCTATTTTTCCAATACAGATTTTTAAAGTAAAAGAAGGGCTTAATTATACAGAAAATGACTATAATTTGGCACAAAGTGATTTTGATACCGCTTTGGAAAGTGTAAAAAATCAAAAAATTTCTTATGAAAATGATTCTGAAAATGAAAAAATAAAATTTGAGGCACCAAATTTTGACTTGTTATTATTATCTTGTGAAACTTCAAGCAGAAGATTATTCCCAAATTTTGTATTTTTAGATTCTGAATTTAATAAGCATGAAAAATGGCGAATTGACGACCCAGAACGATATAAATATGAAATTGCAACAATGGGCTGCCGAACACGTGTTTTTGAAAATATAAATGGAGAAAAAAGCAGTCTTGGGCGTGGAAATTTGTCATTTACAAGTATAAATTTCCCGAGAATTGCAATAATAACTAGAAAAAATGTGGAAAAAGAAATTGCAGAAATGGAAAAGGCTGGAAAATTTTTAAATGAAGAAGAAAAAAATAATAAAAAAATTGAATTATTGACAAAGGAATTTCAAGAAAAAGTACTGGAAACTACACATCTTGCAGGAGAACAGCTTTATGAGCGTTACAATTTCCAAAAAACAGCTTTGGCAAAACAATTTCCATTTATGCGAAGTAATAACTTGTGGAAAGGACTTGGTGTAAAAGACGGAAATGAGGAAGTGAGAGAAGCGATAAATTCAGGCTCGCTTTCAATAGGCTTTGTAGGCGGAGCAAATGCTATGTATGCTTTGTTTGACGCAGAACATGGAACAAGCGAAATTGCTTACAAGGTGCTTTATGACACGATTAAAAAAATGGGATTTGTTGCAGATGAGTTTAGGGAGAAATATCATTTGAACTATTCGATTTTAGCGACTCCAGCAGAAAGTTTGGCAGGAAGATTTTTACGTATTGATAGAAATGAGTTTGGAGTAATCAAAAATGTGACAGACAGGGATTATTACGTAAATTCATTTCACATTGACGTAAAAAAGGAAATCAGTCTTTTTGATAAAATAAGAAAAGAGGCACCGTTTCATAAATTGACAAAAGGTGGGCATATTACTTATGTGGAACTGGATGGGGAAGCACGTAAAAATATGGGTGTTATGCTAAAAATTGTGAAAGTGATGAAAGATACTGGAATTGGATATGGTTCGATAAATCATCCTGTTGACAGATGCAGAGATTGTGGAACGGAAGCAATAATTTATGACAAATGCCCGATTTGCGGAAGCCATAATATTTCCAGAATTAGAAGAATAACAGGCTATTTAACTGGAGATTTGGATAGCTGGAACAGTGCAAAACAAGCTGAAGAACACGACAGAGTAAAACATGGGGTAAAATAACTTTGAAATTTGTGAGAAACAGAAAAGAGGTAATTTAAAGTGAAAAAAGTCGAAGTCAAAAAAACATCAGAAAAAAATTTAAAAAATGATTTTACATTAAGACTTTTAATGACTTATAAAGAAACAATTGTTGATGGTATTGGACTTCGCTATTCACTTTATTTTGCTGGCTGTTCTCACGCCTGTCCTGGTTGCCATAATGAATATTCATGGAATCCAAAGCATGGAAATATATTAACTTATGAAAAATTAGAAGAAATTGCAAAAGAAATAAATGAAAATACGTTACTTGACGGAATTACAATAAGTGGTGGAGATCCACTTTTTAATCCAGTGGAGATGCTAAAAGTGCTAAAATTTTTGAAGGAAAAAACGAAAAAGAATATATGGCTTTATACGGGATATACGCTGGAGCAGGTACGGGAAGATGAATTACGGAGAAAATGCCTTGAGTATGTGGATGTTTTAGTGGATGGGCGATTTATAAAGGAGTTGTATGATCCTAATTTGAAATTTAGAGGGAGCAGTAACCAAAGAATTATTAAAAAAGAATATTTTTTTATTTGATTTTGAAAATAAATATTTTTAGTTTAGGGAACTTTTGCAATAAAGTTGTTTTTTTCAGCTAAAAAATAAAGTTATGGTTGTAAAAATTATAAAAAAATGATAAAATACGAAAAGTATGTTGATTTGGAAGTTATAATTTTAGTAAATATAAAAATAAATTAGGAATTGTAACTATATAGATAAATTGTTATACAATTAAAAAAATGGAGGAGTAAAATGACAGAATTGGAAAAATCAAAGGCGATTATTCAATATATTGCTGATGCCAAAAAGACAACGCCTGTGGAACTTTATACAGATGAAGAAATAAAAAATTCTTATTCTTGTAAAGTAATTGGAAAAGACGGCTTAAAAGTTGTATTTGGCGATTGGGAAGAAATTGAGAAAATTATTAATGAAAATAATTTGACTAATTATTACTTGAAAAACGATAGAAAAAATTCTGGTGTGCCTATGCTTGACATTAAAAATATTAATGCAAGAATTGAACCAGGAGTCTTTATACGTGATAAAGTAAGCATTGGAGACAGAGCCGTTATTATGATGGGTGCTGTAATAAATATTGGTGCTGAAATTGGTGAAGGGACAATGATTGATATGAACGTTGTACTTGGTGGACGTGCGAAAGTTGGAAAAAATTGTCACATTGGAGCAGGAGCAGTGCTTGCAGGAGTTATTGAGCCGCCATCAGCAGATCCAGTAGTTATTGAAGATGACGTTGTTGTTGGAGCAAATGCAGTTGTGCTGGAAGGCGTGAGAGTAGGAAAAGGCTCGGTTGTCGCAGCTGGGGCAATTGTTACGGAAAATGTGCCTGAAGGTGTAGTTGTAGCTGGAACGCCTGCAAAAATTATAAAAGGCGTGGATGCAAAAACTGCTTCAAAGACAGAATTAGTTGATGCACTGAGAAATATTTAATATTTTTTATAAAAAATCAGATAAAAAAGACATTATTAAAATTTTTTACACAACTTTATAAGTGAAATCAAATTTAGAAATGATAAAATATTTCATAAATAATAAATACCTTGATTTAAAAAGGAAAAAATAATTAGGAGGAAAAATGAAGAAATTATTACTAATAGGAGCAATCTTAGTAACAGGAGCAATTTCATTCGCTGATTCAAAATCAGATTATGAAAATGCGGTAAAATTAGGGCAACAGAAAAAAATTACAGAAGCTGTAAAAGTTCTAGAAGGATTAGCAAAAGGAACTGATACTTACGCACAAAAAGCAAATCTTGAATTAGGTGCATATTATTTACAAAACAATGATGTAAACAAAGCTAAACCTTATTTACAAGCTGCATGGGGAAATGGACAATCTACAACTCCTGAAGCTGTAGAAGCAGCAAGATTATTATATTTAGTAGGAATTCAACAAAAAAATAAAGCTGAAGCTGAAAAATATATTCTTTGGACAGATGAAAAATCTGGAGGAAAAAGTGCAGATGTTACATCAAGTTTAATTATTTTCTATTTTGACAATAATGAACAATCAAAAGGAACAGCAAGATATAATAAAGCAGTGCAATCTTCAGATAAAAACTTCGTAGCAGAAGTAAATTATAACATCGGACAATATTACTTGACAAACAATAAGGCAGCACAAGCTAAACCATACTTACAAAAAGCTTACACAGGAGCAACTGACCGTGTAAATGGAGCAGGAATTTTATTAGCGGAAATCGCTTTATCTGAAAAAAATCCTACACAAGCTGAAAAATACTTATTAGAAATGAATACCGCAGCAAAAAGTAAAAATGCACAAATTTTAGGAATGTTAGGAACTTTTTATTTACAACAAAATAATCTTACAAAAGCTGAAGAATATTTAACAAAAACAATATCTGTAGAACCTAAAAATACAAGTGCAAAAGTATTATTACTAGGAATTTACGAAACTCAAAATAACGCTACAAAAGTAAATTCAATTTACAACCAATTAAAATCAGCTGCACCAAAAGAAGCTAATAGACAAATTGGAACTTATTTTGCAAATATCGGAGCAACAGCTTTATCTGAAAAATATTTACAAAAAGCAATAAATGAAGATAAAGACAACAATGCAAAAGTTATTTTAGGACAAGTTTATGCAGGACAAGGTAAAAAAGATGAAGCAGTTAAAATTTTACAAGAAGCTGTAAAAAGTAAAGTAAATGGAGCATCAGAAATTTTAAAACAAGTTCAAGCAATGAAATAATAAATTTTAAGAAATAAAATCATATAATTAGGCAATACTCTCCTACTTTAAAATGTTGTGAGATAATTGCCTATTTTTTTAAGAAATTTAATTTACATAAGGAAGTGAGAACAATAAAAACAAATAAAAAATTACTAATATTAAGCTTAATTCTAGGCAGCTTCACATTAAATGCCGCTAAAACAACCTCAACATACACTATTAAAAAATCTACTAATACAAATATTAATACAAACATAAAAAATACTGCAAATAGCAGTATAAATAAACCAAATAATCAAAACACCAAAGCAAATAATGAAACTATTATTCCCAAAGGATTAAAGCCTGGAGATACCATTGGACTAATTGCACCTGCAAATTATGCTAACGAAAACAGTGCCGCAGAAGTTGAATATTTAAAGAACCGTGGTTTCAATGTCGTTTATGGTCAATCATACTATTCTAAATGGCATGGATTTGGAGGAACTGACAGCGTAAGGGCAAAAGATATAAATGATATGTTTGCAAATCCAAATATTAATGCGATTTTTGCTGTACGTGGTGGATATGGTGGAATTAGAATAATAGATAAATTAAATTATGATGTAATTAAAAAAAATCCTAAAATTATTTCAGGATTTAGTGACAATACGACATTATTACTGGCAATTAACGAAAAAACTGGACTTGTAACATTTCACGGTCCTATGGCAGATAATTTGAAAAATATCCCGTCTATTACTGAAAATTCTTTTAACAAGACATTTATGAGTAACCAGCCATACAACCTACTGGAATTTGAAAATACATATTCAATTATGAAAAATGGACGTGGGAATGGAAAAATTACTGGCGGAAACTTATCGTTAATAGTAGCAACTCTTGGAACAGATCATGAAATTAATACAGATGGAAAAATATTATTTATTGAAGAAGTGAACGAACCAAGCTATCGTGTAGATAGAATGTTACAGCAATTAAAATTGGCAGGGAAATTTGATAAGTTGCAAGGAATTATTATAGGAAACTTTAGAAATCCAAAACAGTCTGATCCGACAGATATGACTATTGATGAAGTTTTTTATGACGTTTTTGGGAAATTAAACATTCCGATTATAAAAGATTTCAAATCAGGACACGTAAGACCTTTTATTGCAGTGCCAATTGGAGCAAATGCAACAATGGATACTTATAAAAAGCAGATTATAATTGAAAAATCAACAAAATAAGAATCTATATAAAATTCAATTTTCATATTTATATATTTTTTCAAATAATTTTAAAAAAAACTTGTTTTTAAAACGATTTAGGAGTAAAATATAATAGAAGGAAAAGAAGATAATAAAAAACAAAAAAGAAATTCGGATTTCTTGGGAAATTAAATGATAATGTAAACTTTGGGAAGAGATGGTTTTTGGCCATCTCTTTTTTTAAATAACTTTTTTTACTTATTTACTGTATTTGTTATTTTCCAAAACTCTATCCAAAATCACAATCGCCGTAGCCGCCTCCAATACAGGAACTACTCTTGGCACTATTATTGGATCATGTCTTCCTTTCACTTCCAAAATATCATTTTGTTTTGTTTCAAGATTTACAGTTTTTTGTGCTTTTTCTATTGAAGCTGTAGGTTTTATTGCCACTTTAAATGAAATTGGCATTCCAGTCGTTATTCCACCTATGATTCCACCGTTATTATTTGTAAATGATTTTATATTACCTTTTTCATCATAAAACATTTCATCATTTGCTTCGTATCCTGTCATTTCTGTAATTCCGAAGCCTGCTCCGAATTCTATTCCCTTTGTAGCTGGCACCGAGAAAATCATTCTTGAAAGCTCGCTTTCCATTGATTCAAAATACGGATCTCCTATTCCCGCAGGAAGTCCTGTAACCATAAGTTCCACAATTCCACCAAGTGAATTCTTTTCTTCCCTAGTTTTTTCCACAACCTTTTCAATTTTTTCCACAATTTCCTCATTCAAGACAGGTAAAGTCATATTTCTAAGTTTATCAATATTTTCCTGTGTAATATCACTTTCCACAAAGTCCCTGTCTTCAATATCCTTTACTGATTTGATATGTGCCGCTATCAAAATCCCCTTTTCCTTTAAAATTTGCTTTGCAATCGCCCCAGCAAATACCAATGAAGCTGTTATTCTCCCAGAAAAATGCCCACTTCCACGAATATCGTTAAAACCGTTATATCTGTTAAATCCGCTCCAATCTGCATGTCCTGGTCTTGGCTTTCTTTTCAATTCGCTGTAATCCTTTGAACGCTGGTTTGAATTTCTAATAATCATTGCAAGTGGTGTTCCAGTTGTTTTTCCATCAAAAAAGCCGCTCAAAATTTCAAATTCATCCTTTTCCACTCTAGGCGTTGTCAATTTAGATCTTCCTGGCGCTCTTCTCCTCATTTCCTGCGAGATAAATTCCAAATCCAGTTCAGTTCCTGCTGGAATTCCATCAATATTTATTCCTAATGCACTACCATGCGATTCTCCAAAAATCGAAATTTTATAATTTTTTCCAAAATTTGCTGCCATTTTCTTACTCCTTCTATTTTATGCAAATCATAATAAAAAATGATTTTTATCTTTTAACAATTTTTCTTTAATATATTTTAAAATATTCCACAATACTTTAAAAATTTAATTTTTAACTTTATATCCATTTTTAATAATATCAATCTTTATTTGCAACTTTTAAGATTGAAAACTCTATTTTTCAGCCTTTACTAAATCTTTATAATTTTTAACTTTTGTTTTTTCTTCTTTTGAAAGTAAATTATATAATTTACGAACCATTTCCACATATGATTTTTTCGTATATTTTTCGCCAGTTCTCTTATTCAATACTATTTTTTCAGCGTTCGGAATATCACTTATCAATTTACTCACAATAATATAAGGTTTCCAATCTTCTGTGTAAATATCACTTTTTCCATTAGGCGTATATTGAGCTGTGTTCAATTCAGCAGTCCCAGATCCTTTTTTAATATTTCCATTTTTATCACGACCAAGCCATTTATTTTTTAACTGTTCCACTTTTCCACGAGCTTGAGCAGTTTCCCGTCTTTGCTCAAATAGCCACTCAAAAGGATAATCTATTTGATACCCATATTTCCAAGTTGACATATGCGATCCCTTGCTAAATTCTCCCCAGTTAATTCCAGTACCTGGTTTTGTATTATCATGGGTTGTCATTTTTTTATCAATTTTATTTTGCTCTTCAACAGAAAGATAAGGATCCCATTCGTCATGAGCAATTTCAATTCCTACAGCCTTAAAATATTCCTGAATTGCTTTCCATAAACTTGTTGCCATCAAATCATTTGAAGCTGTATGAACCAATATATTATCATCAGAAATCATATAATACCAATTTTGATAATTCTTTTTATCAAGTCCAAATCCATTAAAACTAATCGAATCATTTTGTGGTGAACGAGCTGGCGCACCATTATTTTGAAAATCTTTATTATAATTATTAGACCATTGAGAGCCTAAAATTGCCACTCCCGCAAAAAAATTATCTCTTTGTGCCGCCATATCTAAAAGAAGCATTCCTCCCATAGATTGACCTGTTCCATAAATACGGCTTTCATTAATATATCCTTTATATTCCTTCAAAACAGAATCCAAAAGTTCCCAAATTGCTGGATTTTCTTCGCTCGAAGAAACAACATCATTAGTAGAACGACGATTTTCTTCAACTTGTGGAACAATGATTATTGCTGGATTTTTCTCTTGAAGTTCTTTACTTGCCATTTTTACAGACGCTTTTGAAGAAGTTAGTGAAGCCATTGGATCAGTATCATTTGCTCCTGCGTGTTCCATATGAAGTACAACCGAAATATTTCCTTTATTTTTTTCTAAAATTTCTTTATTTGGAACATAAATTGCATAAGGCATTTCAAAATCCTCATATTTTCCAGTATATTCACTATATGCCTTAGTAGCTTTAAATCCTCCATTTCCAATATAATGTATTTTCCATCCACTATTTTTGTCAAATTCCGGCAAGATAATTTTATTTTTATCTGCTGTAATTACTGTTTTTGTAACAGTTTCTCCTGTTGGTCTTGTCTGTGTTTCTTCTGATAAAGTATAATTTGAAACTTCTTTTGTTCCTGCAGTAATTTTTCCATTTTTCCCAGTAATTTCCCCTATCTGTTTTACACCGGCCATCATTGTACTTGTATAGGATAAATTCTGTCCCATAAGCACATATTCTGTATTCACTTCAATAATTACATATTTTCCTTCTTTAGTACCACCATTTTTAGAAATTTCTGGCTTATCATTGACATAAATTTTCGTAATTTTCCCTTCATTCCCTTTCGTACCATCTCTATCAATTTCTATCGTTTTCTCAAAACCATCTTTTTTCTCGCTGTAAATCGCATAATTTGTAATCTCATAATCATTTTTATCTACAGAATCTGCCTTAATATCCTGATTATACTCAACAATAATTGCTGAAGTTTTCGCACCTTCCAAATCAACAAACCCATAAGATTTTACATCCATAATAGCGCTATCAGCAGAAATTGATTTTACTATTTTACTTTTACTTGTAGTTTTTGCAACAGAAATCGTACTAAACCCCATTCCTGCTAAGAATAAAGCCATCAGTCCAAAGTAGAATTTCTTTTTATAATTTAATTTCATGAATTTTCCTCCATTTTTTATTTCTAAATTCTACTTCTCAATAACTTCAATCTCTCCACCCATTTTCACAAAATCATCCCAGAAATGCGGATAAGATTTTCTGACACTTTCAGCCTCTTCCAGAATTATTTCCTTTTCACATCTTGTCGAAGCAATCGCAAGCGACATTGCAATTCTGTGGTCATTCCATGCATTCACTGTAACTCCGCCTGTAAATCCCTCTACACCTTGAATAATTAAACTGTCCCCTTCCTCAACCACATTCGCTCCAAGTTTATTCAGTTCAGTCTTTATTGAAGTTATTCTATCCGACTCCTTTATTCTAAGTCTTTCTCCATTAATAATCCTAGTTTCCCCTTCACTCAAGGCTCCTAATACTGTCAAAATTGGCCCAATATCAGGACATTGCGAAATATCAATTATTGTTCCTTTAGTTTTAGAAGGTTTCACAAGTACATAATCATCGAAAATCTTAAGATTTGCTCCCATTCTAGTCACAATCTCAATAATTTCCCTGTCACCTTGCAACGAATTTTTATTCACATGTAGACATTTTATTTCGTTATCCTTATTAGCCGAAATTATTCCAGCTACAATCCAAAACGCCACTTGTGAATAATCCCCCTCAACAGTATAATCAAACGGCTTATAAATCTGATTTCCCTTTATATCAAAACTCTTATAGTTATTGTTCACAATCTGAATTCCTGCCAGTTTCAATATTTCCAATGTCAAATCAATATATCCCTTAGACTCCAAATTCTTATTAATAGTCAGCTTTGAATCTCCGTCCAAGAGTGGCAAGGCATACAAAAGTCCAGTAATAAACTGTGAACTTATATTCCCATCAATTTCATAATTTCCTGCCTTCAATTTTCCATTCACTGTAAGCGGCAATTTTCCATTCTCATTTTTATACAAAATTCCCTGTTTATCAAAAATCCTATAATACGAGTCAAGCGGTCTGTCCACCAGCTTCCCCTTTCCATCGAAAATCAGCTCATTTTCATCTGTAATCCCAATCGGTATCAAAAACCTGATTGTAGATCCCGACTCATTACATTGCACATACTTATCCTTCGGAACAACTTTCCCATCATTCCCGATAATCTCAAGAGCACTCTCAAATCTCTTAATTTTCGCTCCCCAATTTTCCATAATATCCGTTGTTGTCGTAATATCCACAGAAAACTTTAAATTATCAATCGTTGACTTTTTCCCGCTTTCAGCTAATGCCGCTGCAATCACCGCCCTGTGTGAATAACTTTTAGATGGTGGTATTTCTATTGTTCCGTTTAATATGCTTGGTTTTATTTTTATTTTCATGTTGTATTTCCTTCTATTTTTTTATTTATTTTTTATATATTTTTCAAAAATTTCTGAACACATTTCAATACTATTTTCTTTTTTTGTATTTAAATATTCTAATCCTATTTTTTCTAAAATTTCTTTTTTTGGAAATAATAAATTTTGAAATTCATAAGAATTTAAAGTATGACTTCCATTTATCATTCTATAATAATTATCAAACTGCTTTGAATTTAAGACACAAAATACTCCATAAAATATAAAATCACTGACATTATTATCAAAAAATTCGATATATGCTAAATTATTATCTAATGCTATATACTCTATATCAAAAATTCCATCATATAATACAGGCTTTATTAATTTTTTTTCTTCTTTTCCAGAATTTTTATTTAAAATTATATATCTTTTATTTTTTAAAAATAAATTTTGTGTTTCTTCATTATAGAAGATGCTTATACTCTTATTTTTCTTTTTATCTAAATCCTCATATTCAATCCTCTCATTTTTTAAATGCTTAGGTACAAGTAAAGGAACTTGTTTTTTTTCTTTATTAAATTTTTCTGAACTTAAATTTTTTTTATCTACTCTAAATTGTACTACTTTTCCTGGATGAAAAGAAAAAACATTATTTTTTACAAAAATTTCATTGATACTCTTTATAAAATTACTTTCTTCTCTATTTCTCGGTGATAATAAAATATTATTTTTTCTTTTTAGAAATAATATTTCTCTATCTAATTCGAAGGGCTTACTACCATTATAAGAAATTTTTATATTTTTATGTTTTCTTTTTTCAATTTGAGTTATACAAATTTCTTGAATAATATTTTTAAAAATTTTCTTTCTTTCATCAAATAAATGAAGTCTAGTTAAACTATAATTATTAAACAAAAATTTTCTTAAATTTTCTGTATACTTTCCTGATAAAAAATTTTTGGGAGAGATCGTAAATAAAATACCTTTTTCATCTAATAATTTTAAACTTTTTATAATAAATAAGTGATATAAATTTGCCTGTCCATTAATATATTTTGTTATTTCTCCATCATATTTTACTTTTTCTTCTTTTTTTATTTTTTTAAATGGAGGATTCTGTACAATAAAATCATATTTTCTTTTAATTTCATAATTTAAATAATTCCCAATAATATAATTTACTTCAACTAAATCATTTAAATTATTTTTTTCTAAAAATTCTTTCATTATGATTTTACAATTTTCTATACATTTTTCATCTATATCTATCATATCCACTTCTATTTTATTTATTCTCTTATTAGAATCACTACTTATCTCAACTATTTTTTCTAACAAATTTATTGTAAGTATTCCAAATCCACAACTTGGATCCAATATTTTTATATTTTCTTTTTCAAACTTTTTATTCAAATGCTTTAAGTCATCAACTAGTTTCTGAGATATTGCTATTGGAGTAAAAAATTGTGATTTTTCTTTTATAATTTCATTATCTATATTTTCAAAAAAATTATTGTATAATTCTTCATATTTTTTATAATTTTTTGTTAATTCTTCCTTTTCTATTAAATAATAAGGTATTTTTGAAATAAAAGCATTTTTTAATACTAATAAAATTGCACTTTCTTTATCTAAAGTATCTAAAACATATTTTTCAAATTTTTCTTTATCTATATTTTCATTAATTTCAAAAGCTCCATGAACATATTTATTTCTTTTTTGATAAATTTTATTCATATGAACTATTAAATCTCCGTATGTTAAAAGATTAGAATCTTTTTTAAGTATATCATTTTTTTCAAAATCATTATTTAACTTTAATAACCTATACATTTCATCTACTTCTAATTTTAGTTCTTTTATCATCTTTGATAAATTTCCAATTGATTTATTATTTTGAATAATTCCATCTTTTTCCTTTTCAGTTTTCATGAAAATATCACAATATATTGTTATCAATTTTGTTGTAAATTTTTCATATATCGAACTTATTATTGCAAGTCCAGATATTAACTTCAATAACTTTTCTTCGTTTAAACTAGTCTCTAAAAAAAATTCTTCTCTTTTAATAAAATTAAATATTTTTTCTTGATAATCCAATATTTCCTGCAAAATAACAATTTTCTTATTCATTTAAAATTTCCTCCACATATTTGTGAGCTTCTTCTAATCTTCTTAGAGCAGGTGGATTATTTAATCCCCTTGAACGGTAAAATTGCTCATAAGTTTTATCAAACATCTTTTTAAAATTTTCTTCAGTTAAATAATCCTTATTTTTAAAATAAATAAACGATGCAATTTCAAAATATTGATTTATAAATATTCCAATGTTTTTTTGTTTTTCTTTATTATATTTTTTAAATTTAAATTTTTCACATAACTTCAAAAATTCTTTATAACTTTCTAATATATTAATTAATTTTTTTATATCTACATATTCTGTATAATCATCTAATAATAATTCAAATGTTTTTCTATTATTTGTATTTTCTTGTTTTTCATTAAATATTTTTATAAATTTTTTGTATTCACTAATCAAAGAAAATTCTAAAAATAATTCCATATCTTTTCTACTTTTTATATCTTTTTCAGTTAAAAAATTAAGTTCTATTTCCTCATATTTTTTAATTAATTCTTTATATTTTTTATCTCCTCTTAGTGATAGTATATTACTTCTTATTTCTTGAGATTCTAAGGGGATTCCACCAGTATTTAATCTTTTAAATGTTTCATATTTTATGTGTGATTTTAATGTTTTTAAATTCATAAATAACAATGTTGAACTTTCAAATATAAACCCCATATTTGTTTTTTCTATATCATCCCAACTTAATCCATTTAATTCAAATAATATATCAGCTCCCTCTATTCTTTTTAATTTTTCAGAATTTTTATTATCCTTTAATTTCCCTACAAATTCTAAAATAGTAGAAATTCTTTGTAATCCGTCTATTATTTCATACTTCAAATTATAATCTTCATCTTCTTCTTTTATAGCAAATATTGCTGGAACTGGCATTCCAAGTATTAAAGATTCTATAAATCTAGATTTTTTTTCATTATTCCATTTATAGGTTCTCTGATATTCAGGAGTTATATTTATTCTTCCTTGTTCATAATTTCTTATTATTTCTCCTACACTTAAAATTACCGTTTCTACTGTAGCATCTTGTTTTTTTACTTTCCAACTTTCATATAATTTTTTTATATTACTCTTCATCTTTTTCATCTCCAATCTCAGTTATATTCATAATATTCAAATTATGGCTTTTTATGTTTAACTCACATTTTTCAAGCAACATTCTAGAATCTTTTTTGATTATATATTTTAAAATTTTTATTAGGGCGTGTCTGAAAACTCAAAATCAATAATATTTTTAATGATTATCAAATAATATACCCATAATCAATGAGTTGAAACATTGCTCTCAGTCTGATACAATAAAAGAAAAGCACAGGAGGCTTCTATCATGCAAAGAAGATATGAAATATCAGATGAACAGTGGAATAAAATAAAGCATATGTTTCCCAAAGCTAAGACAGGACGTCCAGGCAAGGATTTACGCCTGATGTTTAATGCTGTGCTATGGATTGCCTGCAGCGGTGCACCTTGGAGAGACCTTCCTAAACGTTTCGGTTCATGGAAGACGGTCTATTCTCGTTTCTGCAAATGGCGTGACGAGGGGACTCTGCTTAAAATATTTGAGCATTTAAGGGAAGATGCCGACTATGAGAACTTGAGCATTGACTCTACAGTAGTTAAAGCCCACCAGAACAGTGCAGGAGCTAAAAAAGGGCAAAAGATTCAGAAGTGAATCAGCACATCGGGAGAAGCTCAGGTGGAAGGACAACTAAGATCCATGCAGTTGTTGATGGACTTGGAAATCCGCTGTATATAAAACTTAGTGCAGGACAGATTCACGATAGTACGCAAGCAATTAAAATATTGTCGCAGCTAAGCATAAAAGACAGCAACATACTGGCAGACAAGGCATACGGAACAAAGGAAGTTCGGGAGTACATAAGAAAACACGGGGAAGAATGTGTAATACCTCCGAAGTCCAATGCAGTAGATAAATGGGAATGCGATTACCATATCTACAAGGAAAGACATCTTGTGGAATGTTTTTTCAATAAGCTTAAACAGTTCCGCAGAATAGGGACACGCTATGATAAGCTGGCAAGCACATTTATAAATTTTATTTATATAGGATGCATAATAATTTTAATAAAATAAATTTAAGTAATCATTAAAAATATCATTGATTTTGAGTTTTCAGACACGCCCTAAATAAAAATGCTCCATTCTTCATAATATTTTACAAAAAAAATATATTATCTATAACTATTTAAAATCATTTTTTCATTATATCCTAAACTTCTAATACTTACTACTTACTCAAAAATCTCCTTTTCCCCTATCTTTCTAATTTCAACTTCCCCAATTTCCTTCAGAATTACAAAATTAATTCCATCACTTGTACTTTTCTTATCCCTTTTCATAATTTCAGAAATTTTGTCTTTCGGATATTCAATCTCAGTCGGTAAATTCAATGCCTTCAACAATTTCTCAATTTTTAAAAATTCATCCTTTTTAGTAAGCCCTTTTTTCTCTCCAATTTTTGTAATGTCTACCATTCCAGCAGAAATTGCTTCTCCATGCGAATATTTCTCATAATTTGTAAACTGCTCTATCGCATGTCCGATAGTATGTCCAAAATTCAATATCATTCTCAAGTTACTTTCCTTCTCATCTTTTTCCACAACTTCCTTCTTTATCTCACAAGAACGATAAACAAGCTCATTCACATATTTCATCAAATGTTCACGTAATTTTTTTATATAATTTTCATCATCTTGCGAAACCCCAATTTTTTCCACAATTTCCACAAGTCTGTCAAAAAACTTCTTATCATAAATACATCCATATTTCACAATTTCCGCAAATCCATCATAAAAATAGCGATTTGTTAATGTGTTCAAAAAATAATTATCAATTAAAACTAATTTTGGCTGGTGAAATGCCCCAATCAAATTTTTCCCCTCTGGCAAGTCAACTCCAACTTTTCCCCCAACGCTGCTGTCAACTTGGGAAACTATTGTCGTAGGAATTTGAATAAAACTAATCCCTCTCAAAAATGAGGCCGCTGCAAACCCAGCAATATCCCCAACAACTCCACCTCCAAAAGCCACGACTAAATCTTTTCTTTTTACACCAGCTTCTACCATCGCCGAATAAATTTCCGGCATAATTCTAATATGTTTGTTTTTTTCTCCAGCTTTTAGTACATAAACCGTGTAATCAAATCCACCAAACATTTTTTCATAAATATTTTTGTAAATTTCGTTCACATTCGAGTCAGTTATGACAAATAATTTTTTCCCGCTATAAATTTCTTTTATATATTTTGGAAAATCTTTCGCATAATTTTCCCCGATTATAATATCATAAGAATTTTTTTCCAAACCAACATTCAATATTTCCATAATTTTCTCCATCCTCTCTTTTGATAAATAATTATTAATCAAAATATGTAAATAAATTCTTAAAACGAATTATTTGTATATTAAAATATAGCAAAACCACTAAATTCAAACATTTAAAATGATTTTACTATATAAATTTTTATTTTAAATTATATCTTTTTTCAAGTTCCCTTTTTATATAAACTGACTGAAACTCTTCTTTTAACATATCCATTATAATTACATCATAAGTTTTTCCCAGAATTTCAACTGCTTTACGCAATCTCCCAGCTTCCTTAAAGCCTATTTTTTTATATAAATTATAAGCAACCTCATTATATTCAAATACATTTAACGATATATTTCTCAGATTTAAAAATGAAAAGCCGTAATCAAGTAGCAAGTTTATAGCTTCTATTCCATAACCTTTTCGCTGATATTTTGGATTTCCAAGCATAATTCCCATTTCAGCTGTTCTATGTATCTCTCCTACTGATTTAAAACCTACATTTCCCAAAAGTTCATCATTTTCCAATAATCTGACAGCAAATCTTTTCTCTTTTTTGATTGAATTTAATAATTCTTTTTCACTTTCAAAATCTATAATATTTGTATAGGAAAGATAACCCAAACCAACCGAAACTTTTATATCATTAACCATTTCAGCATATTCCTCAACATCATCAACAGAAATTGGCGAAAGATAAACATTATCACCAACCAATGTTTTTAAATATTTTTTCTTTTCAGAGCTATTTTCCATTTTATTCCTCCCAAATGAATTTCTCTTAATCAATTTTCTCTCTACGTTTTGTTGAAATTATAAATTTTTCCTTTAAAGTTCCTAAATCATTACTGTTCAGGGCATCTTTTATTATATCAAGTTCTCTTTCAAATTGCTGTATCATTTTCAAAAGATTTTTTTTATTTCCCATAAACAGTTCTGCCCACAAATCTTCATTTATCTTTGCAATTCTTGTCAAATCCCGATAAGAATCCCCAATAAATCGGTTTGTATCGTACTTTTCACTATCGCTATTCACGAGAGAAACTGCAATCGCATGCGTAAGCTGGCTAGTAAAAGCAATAATTTCATCATGTTCCTGTGCCTTAAGAAAACTGACTTTCTTAAAACCCATCAGCTTAACAATTTCTGAGAGCAATTCTAGATTTTCTTTTTTATTTTTTTCATCCTTAATAATTATATAATTTGCATCTTTAAATACTCTGTTGTCTGCAAAATCAATCCCACGTTTCTCACGTCCTGCCATAGGATGTCCAAAAATAAAGTCAATATTTCTTCCACTCTTCTCAATAATCGGATCAATATCCTTGATAATTTTCTCTTTAATTCCAACAACATCAGTAATTATCGCATTTTCCTTAAAATAATTAATATTATTCACAAAAAACGACTTCATCAAATTCGGATAAAGAGTAATTACCACAAAATCTGACTTTTCCAAAGGCTCCTTAGTTTCGAGAAAACCTTTATTTATCATATTTTTCTCTTCTGCCTTTTTTATCGTTTCCTCATCAATATCAATTCCATAAACAGTCTTAATGCCGATTTCCTTAAAGCTTTGTGCAAAAGCTGCTCCAATTACTCCAAGTCCTACTATTGTTACCGTTAAATTTTCTATTTTTTTCAAAATAATAGACACCCCCTTTTTATTAATTAAAAAGTTTATATAATTTCACGTAATTCATTTTTTATTTTTTCTATTACATCATCCCATTGATAATCTTCATCTTGTCTGAATAATCTAACACTGTCATACCAGGGACTGTCTTCCCTGTCCAGTAGCCACCTGAAATCAGGATGATAAGAAAGCATAATCCAGGTAGGTTTTCCTAAAGCACCAGCAAGATGGGCAACTGAAGTATCTATTGTAATAACTAAATCCATTTGACTTATTAATGCTGCCGTATCGGAAAAATCTTCTAATTCTGTATCCCAAAAGTATAGATTTTTAACTTTTTCTCCAGCTTGTCTATCTTCTTCTGATACATTTTTTTGCAAGCAATGGAATTTTGCATCAAGTGAAAATAATTTTCTTATTTTTTCAAATGAAACATTTCTAAATCTGCTCTTTTTATGTTCAGAATCACTTGTCCAAAATACCCCTATTTTCTTTTTCTTAGTGGCTCTTAATTTCTTTTTCCATTTTTCTTCAAATTGAGGTGGAACATCTATGTACTTTGATTTATACGGTATCTTATCAATATTATCTATTTGCAAGCAATGCGGTAAACTCATTAAAAAGGCATAATATTTAAACTCTGGAGTCAATTTTGCACCGTTTTCAAAAATTTCAATATCATTCTTTTCCAAGTTATATCTTAACAAACTATCTAATTCAACTTTATTTAAGACTGAAATATGTATTCCCCTATCTTTTAATTCCAAAATAAATCTAAAAAATTGAATATTATCACCTAGTCCTTGCTCTGCATAAATAAATAACTTGCTATTTTCTGTATTCTTTTCACCATTCCAATATGGTAAAGCAATTTCTCTATGATTTTTAGGAAAGTCATTATTATCAATTACCATTCCTCGACGCCACTCATAATACTGCCATCCTTCTCCTAATCTTCCCAATCTTAACATTATTAAAGCTTTATTTAACCAGCCTCTATGCAAATTTGGAGACATATGAGTAACTACATTCAAATCATTAAGTGCCAGTTGATACAATCCTAGCGCCTCCAATACTACCGAACGATTTCCATAACCACTTAATTCCTCTGGATATTCCAATATATAATCATCAAATTCTTTCAGTAATTCCAGCATTTCCTGTCTTGTTGCCATTTCTTCCGTCTTTAACTTTAATTCCTTACCAATTTTTATTTTTAATGCTTCTCTTTCATTCAGTTCCAAAACTACAAATTATCCTTTCTTTATTGTTATTTATAAAAATTATTTAAAACTCTTCCCTAACACATTTGCAATCTTCTCCACATCCTGCATCAAATCATCAAACACCTCAAATTTCAATGATTGAGGCCCATCTGACAATGCCTTGTCTGGTTCAGGGTGTACTTCTACCATAAGCCCATCTGCTCCAGCAGCAATTCCTGCCATTGCAAGTGGTTTTACCATCCAGTATTTTCCAGTTGCATGAGCTGAATCTACAATTATTGGCAAATGTGTCAATCTTTTGATCATAGGCACTGCATTTAAGTCCAATACGTTTCTGTAGGCCGTTTCATAAGTTCTAATCCCTCTTTCACAAAGAACTACATTTTCATTTCCACCAGCTAAAATATATTCTGCCGACATTAACCATTCTTCGATTGTTGCACTCAATCCTCTTTTCAGTAGGACTGGAATATTTGTTTTCCCAACTTCTTTCAGCAAATCAAAATTTTGCATATTTCTCGCACCTAACTGAATCATATCAAGATGTGGTCCAAATTCGTGCAATTGAGCGATTGACATAACTTCACATATTATTGGAAGCCCTGTTTCTTCTTTTGCTTTTTTCATTAATTCAATACCTTCCATTCCTAATCCTTGAAAGGCATAAGGCGATGTTCTCGGTTTTACAACTCCACCTCTTAAAATATTTGCTCCAGCCGCTTTTACAGCTTTTGCTGTATCAATTATCTGCTTCTCATTTTCCACAGAACAAGGTCCTGCCATCATCACAAGACTATTTCCTCCGATTTCGACATTTCCCACTTTTACAATAGTATCTTCTGGCTTAAATTTTCGGCTTGCTCTCTTATAAGGCTCTTGCACCCTTTGTACATCCAGCACGTAATCTAGAGCTTGAATATGTTTTATATCAATTGTACTAATATCTCCAACCAATCCTAAAATTAAATATTCTTTGCCAGCAATTAATTTAACGCTTACATTATTTTCTGTTTCCAATCTATTTATCAATTTTTCCAAGATTTTTTCACTTATTCCGCCATCTACTTTAATAATCATCATTTTTTCTCCTATTCCATTTTCATTACGTAAATTATAAAACGATTTCACTGTACAATATTAAATTAACCTACAACTACAGCTGTTCCGCTGCAAGTTACCATAAGCATTCCATTATCTGCTCCCAGCACTTCATAGTCCATTTTTACGCCAATAATAGCATTTGCTCCAAGACCTGCTGCTCTAGTTTTCATTTCTTCAAGAGCATTAGTTCTAGCTGCCAAGAGTTCATCTTCATATCCTTTTGATCTTCCTCCAAAAATATTTCTTAGATTTGCTCCTAAATCCTTAAACATATTAATTCCTGAAATAACCTCTCCAAATACAATCCCTTTGTATTCCACAACTTTCTTATCCTGAATTTCATTTGTAGTTGTAATAACCATTTTTCCTACCTCTTTTCCTTTTCCTGAATTTATGTAAAAAAAAGCTCTCTTAAAATAATTTTAGGAGAGGATAAAATCTAAATATTTATACATAACATTTATTTCTATATTTTACGATACTTTAATAGTCTATTTACTACAGTCAAAATTTATAAAAATTACTCCAATAAAGCCAAAATTATAAAATTTTGTTATTATTCTAAGGTAATCATTATATTCCAAACCTCTATATCCAGTAATTATAATTAATTAACTTTAAAATCATCTAATTTTCTTCAAAATATTTTCAAAATCAGTTAGATATAAGTTTCTATTCTTTTGTAAATTCTTTAAATTTTCAACATTACTAATTTTTCTAAACTACTAAACTACCTTTTGTATCTTTTTTCAATAAAATTAATTCCTTCTATCCTACTATCCTACTAATTATTTCATATATAATAACAAATATTAAATATATTGTCAACTATTAAAATTTATTAAGACAAAGTAAAATACAAGTAAAATATGTAAATATGAAAAAAAAACTATTACTATTAAATTTATTTAAATATTGCTAGTTTAATTTTATACAAATTTAGAAACTTGAATATATCTTATTTTTCAATGCTATCACTTTTAGTTTAATTACAATTTTATTTTTATTATTAAATTAAATTTTTTAATGTTTCTTTTAACATATGATTTTTAGGACTTTATACAATATTATAATTTGTTTCTTAATTTTATTTTAACATTAAAAACAAAAATAATTCTTTTAATATTCATATTTCATAAAGATTAACAAAAAATAAAATATACTCTAAAAAATCCCAAAATAATATGCTACAATTACTTCACTAAATTTATTTTTTTAATAAAATTTAAAATTAATTTATTTTAAATTATTGTATAGGAGAGTGATAAATCTATGTCATAGTGATGCTTTATATATTTTTTAAAATCAAAATTGATAATATTATTAAATAATAAAAAACAAGAAATAAAAGGAGGAACAATATTTATGAAAGAAAATAATGAAAGTTTTATTCGTTTTACAAATACAGACAATATAGAAGGAATAAATCAGGAAATGCAGAGAATTTTTCAGTTAAAAGACGGGGAAACTGAAGAAAAGAATATTGAAAAAATACAATTTGATAATCTAAAATTTGGAATTTATTTTTCAAAATGTAAAAAAAATAGCGAGAAAGTATTGGTTGTAAAAAATAAAAAGAAAGTAAGATGTGGAAATTATTTTATAAATGGGAGAAAAAAGGAATTTTATAGTGATTTGTACTTTTTAGTATTTCATCAAGAAGAAAAAGATAGAAATATAATTTTTGAAAATTTAATTGAGAAAATTTTAGGAATAATTAGAATTAAAGATACAATTCTATGATTTGACTTCTCGAATTTATAGGACTGGATAATATTAGGATTTTAGTCATATCTGTATTTTTGAAGTTAGATAATTAACAAAAAACTCCCGCTTATAGAAGTGGGAGTAGTTTATTTATCTAGGGCATGTCTGAAAACTCTTCAAATGATGAATTTTTAACAAATTTTTCCAAAATCAAAAATAATAAACACTGCTTTTATCGTGATTTGTATAATTTATAAAATCAAAAAAACATTAAATATAACATAGATTTTGAGTTTTCAGACACGGCCTAAACAAAATACGTATAATTTTGGTTTTGGCATAGTAAAAATTTATTTTCAAAATTTTAGAATCGGTTAGTTTTCATTCATTCTGTTAAAAAAAATTTAAATATGCTCTAGAATTATCGAGAAAATTTACCAAAATTTTTCTGAACTTTTTTCATATCTCTTTCAATATCTTTCCTTTTCAACGACTCTCTCTTATCGTGCATCTTTTTACCTTTTGCAAGCCCTATTTCCATTTTTACAAGCCTTTGCTTTGTATAAACTGAAATCGGAACAATAGTATATCCCTGTTCCTTAATTTTTTCGCTCCATTTTTTTATTTCACGTCTATTCAAAAGTAATTTTCTCACACGAGATTCTGCTACATTGTTGATATTTCCAAATTCATAAGGTGTAATATGCATATTCATTACAAAAACTTCATCCCGTATAATTCTTATAAAACTTTCTTTTATGCTGACTTTTCCAGCTTTTACCGATTTTACTTCCGTTCCCACAAGCTCAATACCCGCTTCCAGCTTATCTTCTATGAAGTAATCATGAAAAGCCTTTTTATTTCTGGCTAATACTGGCATTTTCCCTCCTTTTGCTATTTTATTTTTTATTCTTCTTCAATTTCGTCAATTTTTACTTTTTCTTCTACATAAGGTATAACCTCAATTTCCATTTTTGCATAACTTGCACTTACAATGCTTACTTTCATTGTGCTTCCCATAGTGTAGGACTCATTATTTCTTTTATCCACAATTTTAAAGTTTTCCTCATCATAAATAAAGTTATCACGTGCTGTTGTAACATTGTAAACCACTTCTATGTGATTTTCCAGCTCCATAAATATTTTATTTTTATTCATTCCGCTAAGTCTAGCAATATAAACTTGTCCAATTTTATCCTGCATATATTCAATTAACTTGATTTTTACACTGTCTTCTTCCAGTTTATCCGCTACTCTTTCAGTTCTCGAAATACTTGAGGCAATCGCTTCAAAATTAGCTCCATATTTAGCCTTTTCCTTTTCATTCATAAATTTTTCAATCGAACGTCCAAGCATTCTGTGAACAATTAAGTCAGAATAACGACGTATCGGTGATGTAAAGTGCAAATAATATTTAGAAGCAAGACCAAAATGTCCCAGATTTTTGTTGGCATATCTTGCACGCTGCATTGCCCGTAAAATTAATTTGTGAATCAGGTAGCCTTCTGGCAGTCCTGTCGTTCTTTCTATAATATTCTGAAATTTACCAGGATGTATTTCTTCCAATCCTTTTAGAGAATATCCAAATTTTATCAAAGTTTCATTCAATGCCTGAACTTTCGCCTTGTCAGGATCTTCGTGGACTCTGTAAATTGCTGGAATTTCTTCCCAGAAAAGTTTTTCGGCCACAGTTTCATTTGCAATAACCATAAAATCTTCAATAATTCTTTCTGCTTCCCCTCTAGAACGCAATACGATGTCCTTTACGGCTTTATTCTCATCTAAGACTACCTTTATCTCAGGTAATTCAAAATCAATGCTCCCACGTCTCTTTTTGTTGTTTCTGATGATTTTAGATAGCTCCAGCATATTTTTTAGCATTTCATCAATTTTTCTATATTTGTCATAAAGAACTTTGTATTCTTCAGATTCTTCATTTTTTTCCAAAATTGTATTTACATTTTCGTAAGTCATTCGGTATTTGGATTTTATAACCGACTTATAAAAATCATTTTTCACAACCTTACCTCTTTTGTCCAAATCCATTTCTACGGTAAAAGTTAGCTTATCCTCATTCGGATTAAGTGAACAAAGATTATTTGACAATTTTCGTGGCAACATTGGAATTACCCTGTCTACAAGATAAATCGAGTTCCCACGTTTTAACGCATCCATATCAAGTTCTGTATTTTCTCTTACATAATAAGAAACATCGGCAATACTTACAAAAAGTTTATACCCATCTTCTGTTTTTTCCACATAAACCGCATCATCCAAATCTTTCGCATCAGAGCCGTCAATTGTAATAATATCAAGATGTCGCAAATCTTTCCGATTTTTTAGCTCATCTGAAATATCTTCATCAATTTTGTCCAGTTCCTGTAACACTTCATTTGGAAATTTCTCCTCAATTCCTTCATTCAGAAGTAATGATGAAATAAGAGCTTCTGTGTCTTTAGGGCTGCCCAGAATACTCACAATTGCACCTTCAGGCTTTCTTTCCTCATCTCCCCAAAAATCCACTTTTACAGCGACTAAATCTCCAGTTTTTGCTCCTCTTATTAATTTTTTAGGAATATAAATATCCTTTGGGGAATTTCTTGGACGCACAAAGCCAAAACTCAAATTATTCTCAAAAACTCCAACGATAACATTGCGGTTTCTTTTTATAACTTTATAGACTTCACCTTCACGTTTTTTAGTTCCATCTGAACTTTGCTTCAAAATACGTACCAGAACCGTATCCCCGTTCATAGCTGTATTTAAATAGGCTCCTGGAATAAAGACGCTAGCTTCTCCATTAATATCAAGAAATCCAAAATTTCCGCTAGAAATAGAAATTTCACCCTTCACAAACCCTTCCTTCTCAGGCAAGGTATATCTTCCATTTCTTTTCAAATAAATGTCGCCACTTTCTTCCCACGCATTCAAAAGCTGCTTATACATTTTCCGTTTTTTCTGGCTCCATTCAAGAAGCTGCAATATTTCCTGAAAAGTAAACTCGTACTCGGCTAGAACTTGTCGTAAATATTTTAATTCCTGCTCTTCTTTAAGTTCCATCTTTTGAGTTTTCTGATTTTCCTTTTTAGCATTATAATTTTTTCCGCTAAATTTTTTTTCTTTATGAAAATTTTTATAATTATTTTCACTGTTTTTATCTTTATGTTTTTCTTTCTTTTTTTTATTTCCCATATTCCACCTCTTGTTTTTTCCGAACTATAAAATTATCAAATAAATTTTTAGATTGAGTTCTATTTTTCTTTTTTATTTTCTTTCTAAAAATTTAAATTTGATTAGCTATCAATGAATTTCGAAATTTTATAACATTTGGATGAATAATCGAATCTTTTGAAAGTAAATATTTCAATTTTTCTTCAATTTCAAATTTTATCGCCTTGTCCAAATCTATTTTAGCCAAATCTCTAGCAGTTTCCACACCTTCCCAGCTTCTCGCCTCTTCAATTGCATCAGCAAGATAGACTATTTTTGCAAGAGTGCTCATATTTTCACTTCCGATTGTATGATATTTCACACCATCTAGAATTTCCTCATCATCAATTCCAAATAATTCATAATTTTGACGTACAAATTCCGCTCCTGCAAATCCATGCAAAACTGCTGTAGATTTTGACATTTTATCTTCCACTTCAGGATATTTTCCCTTCGTCAAGTCAATCATAACTGACAAATCAAAAAATTTTGCCACATCATGAAGCCAAGCCGAAGCTTCCACTTTTTCCACAGGTGCGTTATATATTTGTGCCAATTCTACAGCACATTTTACAACTCTTTCCACATGATTGTATCTTTTTTCATCCAAATAACTTCTTACATTTTTCTTTATTTTCTTTATATCTATCATAGTTTTCCCCTTACTTAAAAATAAATATCTGTATCAGTGCTATTATTATACTACACCGTAGAAAAAAAGACAAGAAAGGTATTTGGGGGAAACAGATAAAAATAAAACAATTGACAAAATAGGATAAATACTGTATTATGATAGGGTAAATAAAGAAATGTAGTTATTTTTTAGTAATTTGATGAAAATTAAATATTGAAAAAACTGGACATTTATTTACTTTTTTGTTATAATAGAAAGGATCCGAGGTGATTATTTATGGCAAAACAGGATGTTCTTGAGCTGGAAGGTGAAATCATTGAAGCATTACCAAATGCGATGTTTCAAGTAAGGCTTGAAAATGGACACGAAGTTTTAGGACATATCTCAGGAAAAATGAGAATGAACTATATAAAAATTTTACCAGGGGATAAAGTTACAGTGGAGGTCTCTCCATATGACTTATCAAGAGGTAGAATTGTATATAGAAAAAAATAACAGTTGGAAGGAGGGTTTTTAGTGAAAGTAAAAGCTTCAGTAAAACCTATTTGTGACAAATGTAAAATCGTTAAACGTCACGGAAAAGTAAGAGTAATATGCGAAAACCCTAAACACAAACAAATACAAGGATAATTTTAAAATATTTTTTATTTTAAAAAACAGATTAATAAACCTAAAAACATTTTTATTAAAATATGTTATAGATAAAAAACAAAATACTATGGATATTGAAATAAAGATTGTAAAGGTATGTTTAGCTGTAGGGCTTATTCCTTATATTGTTTATGTGAGGGCATATTGAAGAAGATTAAAAATATCAAAACGAGGAGGAAAAAATTTGGCTAGAATAGCAGGAGTAGATATTCCAAGAAATAAAAGAGTAGAAGTTTCTTTGACTTACATTTTTGGAATTGGTAGAAGCACTTCAAACAAAATTTTAGGAGCAACTGGTATCGACAGAGATACAAGAGTAAAAGATTTGACAGAAGAACAAGTAGCAAAATTAAGAGCTGCCGTGGAAGAGTACAAAATTGAAGGTGAGTTAAGAAAAGAAATTAGACTTAACATCAAACGTCTACTTGACATTAAGAGTTACAGAGGATTAAGACATAGAAATGGATTACCTGTAAGAGGACAAAAAACTAAAACAAATGCAAGAACTAGAAAAGGGCCAGTTAGAATGGCAATTGCTAAGAAAAAATAATAGACTATTAAGTTAAAGGAGGAAACCGTAAGTGGCAAAAAGACCAGCAACTTCAAAAAAGAAAAAATTAAAAAATATTCCTAATGGAATCGCATATATACATTCTACTTTTAATAATACTGTTGTTACTATAACAGATTCAGAAGGTAAAGTAGTAATCTGGAAATCAGGAGGGACTTCAGGGTTCAAAGGAACTAAAAAAGGAACTCCATTCGCAGCTCAAATAGCGGCTGAACAAGCAGCTCAAGTTGCAATTGAAAACGGAATGAAACAAATCGAAATCAAAATAAAAGGACCTGGATCTGGAAGAGAAGCTTCTATAAGATCAATACAGGCTACTGGATTAGAAGTAACAAGAATAGTTGATATAACTCCAGTACCTCATAATGGTGCAAGACCACCTAAAAAGAGAAGACCGTAATTTTATAAACTAAGGAGGAAAAAGATAAATGGCAAGAGATAGACAGCCTGTGTTAAAAAGATGTAGAAATCTTGGTTTAGATCCTATTGTTTTAGGGGTAAACAAAAAATCAAATAGAAATATTAGACCAAATGCAAATAGAAAATTAACTGAATACGGAACACAACAAAGAGAAAAACAAAAAGTAAAATTCGTTTATGGAGTAATGGAAAAACAATTCTATAAATTATACGAAGAAGCAACAAGAAAAGAAGGAGTAACAGGGGAACTTTTACTTCAATATCTTGAAAGAAGATTAGATAACGTAATTTACAGATTAGGATTTGGTGCTACAAGAAGACAAGCAAGACAAATCGTAAGTCATGGACATATTTTAATTAATGGAAAAAGAGTAAACATTGCATCATACAGAGTAAAGCAAGGTGATGTAATTACAGTTAAGGAAGATTCTAAAGAATTAGCTTTAATTAAAGAATCTGTTGGACAAAAAACAGTTCCAGGATGGTTATCACTTGAAGAAGGAGCTTTGACAGCTAAAGTGTTAGAAAATCCAGGAAGAGATGCAGTTGACTTTGAAGTTGACGAAGCGATGATTATCGAGTTCTACTCTAGATAATAATATTTTAATCGGAGGAGATGAATTAGCTTGTTAAATATTGAAAAAATAGCTAAAAATGTAAGATTAACTGAAGAAAAAGAAGATAATTATACAGCAAAGTACACACTAGAGCCTCTGTATAGAGGATATGGAAATACTATTGGAAATGCACTTAGAAGAATATTGTTATCATCAATTCCAGGAACTGCAATAAAAGGAATTAAAATTGAAGGTGTATTAAATGAATTTTCTACAATAGAAGGTGTAAAAGAAGCAGTTACAGATATTATTTTAAATGTGAAGGAAATAGTAGTTGAATCTGACGAGCCTGGTGAAAAGAAAATGACGCTTTCAGTAAAAGGACCAGCTGTAATTACAGCAGCAGATATTCATGTAGAACCTGGATTAAAAATTATAAATCCTGAACAAGTTATTATGACTGTTACAACTGATAAACAAATTGACATAGAATTTCTTGTTGATTCTGGAGAAGGATTTGTAGTTTCTGATGAAATTAATACTGATGGATGGCCAATAGGATATTTAGCAGTTGATGCGATTTATACACCTATCAAAAGAGTAAACTATAGTGTTGAAGATACAATGGTTGGACGTGTTACAAATTATGACAAGTTAATTTTAGAAATTGCAACAGATGGAAGTATCGAAATAAAAGATGCTTTATCTTATGCAGTAGAATTATTGACTTGGCATTTAGAGCCATTTACAAATATTGGAAACAGTATGAGTAAATACCGAGATAGTGAAGATGAATTAACAGTAACAGCTGAAGAAAATGAAAATAATATTGAAGATATGAAAATAGAAGAATTAGACTTTACAGTACGTTCTTATAACTGCTTGAAAAAAGCGGGAGTAAATACAATTTCAGATTTAACTTCAATGACTTATAATGAATTATTGAAAATTAAGAATTTAGGGAAAAAATCACTAAATGAAATTATCGATAAAATGAAAGAACTTGGTTATGATTTAGGCGATACTTCGAGTAACGATGAATAATCAAGATAAATAAAATATTTAAACTAGACTTAAAATAAAATTCTAAATGAGGAGGGAAAATGAATCATAATAAATCATACAGAAAATTAGGTAGAAGAACTGATCACAGATTAGCTATGCTTAAAAATATGACAATTTCTTTAGTGGAACATGAGCAAATTGAAACAACTGTAACACGTGCTAAAGAATTAAGAAAATTCGCTGAAAAAGCAATTACTTTAGGGAAAAAATATAATAATTCAACTGATGCGGCAAGAAGAGTGCATTTGAGAAGACAGGCTTTCGCATTTTTAAGAAACGAAGGAGCAGTTGCAAAAATCTTTAATGAAATTGCACCTAAATACGCTGAAAGAAATGGTGGTTACACAAGAATCATCAAAACTGATGTTAGACGTGGAGATTCAGCTGAATTGGCAATTATTGAATTAGTATAATATTTTATAAATATCTGAAAGGCATAGGTTTTATTACTTATGTCCTTTTTTATATATTTATACTATTCCCCGTTTAAATAGCGAAGGTTTAATAAATTTTGAATTACATACTATTTTAGTAAGGAATTAAAACTTTTGGTCCTTAACATAGTTTCTATTTTATAATGGGATTTAGTATTAGATTATTTTATTTAATACCGATTTTTACTATTTTTATTAGTTTTTTTTTTTCGCAGGATTGCTCATTGCCGTAAATCCTGCACCTATGGCTAGACTACGACTTTTATTTGCCCAACTCCGAAACTCCTCCTTATAGTCGTCAAACAGTCGTAGTTGAACAAATAAAAGCTCCGTCGGTTTATTAAAACAAAAAATTATATTTTAATTATTTTGAAATACTAGGTTCTTATCCTTTGTTGGAAAAGTTTGTAATAAATTCATTATTTAAATGGAGGTTAGTACTAAATTATGTGAAAAGGAGTTATATATGAATAATAAAATAAAATTAATGATAATTAGTTTAATGGTTTCATCAATGGTAATAGGAGCAAATAGTGATAAAAAAGTTAATACAAACGTTTCTGCAAGTCAAAAGGATATTCAAAATAATGGAAAAGATTCAGAAAAAAAACCGCAGCAAATGGAAGGACCTATGAAAAAAACTGTGATAACTGAAGATATGATAGTTAATAAAACTGCTAATGGATATAACTTGAATTTTGATGTAAATAAAAACTATACAACTAAGACAGCTACTGTTAATGGGAAAACAGTTACTTATCGTGCTTATGAAAATATAGTTTATGTGGCAAAGCCTGCTGATATTGCTTATCAAACTATAAATATTTATATTCCTGAAGAATATTTTAAAAATAAGACTGTTGGAAAATATAATGCGAGAACTGCACCAATATTTTTCCCCAATACAGTTGGAGGATATATGCCTGGAGCAGCTGGAATACCCGGAAATGGAAGAGATGGACAGCCTGATGCTTCACTAATCGCATTATCAAATGGATATGTTGTGGCAAGTCCTGGAGCTAGAGGTAGAACTTTGGAAAAAGATGGGAAATACACAGGAAAGGCACCTGCTGTGATTCTAGATTTAAAGGCGGCTGTGAGATATTTACGATATAATGATAATAAAATGCCAGGAAGAGCAGATAGAATTATTTCCAATGGGACAAGTGCTGGAGGAGGTGTTTCAGCTTTACTTGGTGCAACTGGAAATAATACAGATTATGAGCCATATCTAAAGGAAATTGGAGCATTGAACGCAAGAGACGATATTTATGCTGTGTCAGCTTATTGCCCAATAACTAACTTGGATAATGCAAATACAGCTTACGAGTGGATGTTTAACAATATAAAAACGTATAAAAAGATAGAGATTTCAATGTTAGATTACAATGTGGAAAGAAAATATACCGAAGGTACATTGACTGATGATGAAATTTCACGTTCAAATGACTTGAAGAAAATGTTTCCTGCCTATTTAAATAGTTTAAAATTAAAAGGTAAAAATGGGAAACTTTTGACATTAGATAAAAATGGGAATGGAAGTTTTAAGGAACAAATAAAGCAATATTATATTGATTCAGCAAATGTAGCTTTGAAAAAAGGAACTGATTTGTCAGAGTTTGAATTTTTAACAATAAAAAATGGTAAAGTTGTAGATTTGGATTATGATAAATATATAGTTTATATGGGAAGACAAAAAACACCTGGAGCCTTTGACAATGTGGATTTATCAACTGGAGAAAACAATGAGTTTGGAGATGAAACTACAAATAATAAACATTTTACAGAATATATGTTGAAACATTCAACAGTAAATGGAACAATGGCTGATAAAAAAATAATAAAAATGATGAATCCGATGAATTATTTGTCAAATACAAAAGTAAAATACTGGAGAATAAGACATGGTGCGGTTGATAAGGATACTTCACTTGCAATACCTGCAATACTTGCCATAAAGTTGCAAAATCTTGGTAAAAACGTTGATTTCGCATCGCCTTGGGCAACTCCGCATTCTGGAGATTATGATTTGGATGAATTGTTTAGATGGATGGATAAAGTTGTAGCAGAAGGAAGATAGTGTGAAAATAGGAAATAAAAAATTTAAAGGGATAAAATTTAAAAACAAAATATTTATAAAGCTGCTTTCATATTTTGGGTTGTCGCTTTTGCTATTTTCGATTGTAATTGGGAGTATTTTTGGATATATTTATATTCAGAATACTGTGAGCCTGCATAAGAAAAACTTGGAGGAAAGGGCTTACAAGATTGCAACGACTCTTTCAAAAATATGGTTTGAAGTCGAAAATGGCAATCCTGAGAATAAAGATAGGGAACAAAATACGCCGCCACCTCCTGAAAAGTCATTTAGGCGAGAAAAACCTAAAATTGTGGGAAATATAAATGGAAAAGTATTTGAAAACAATGTTATCGAAAATATACGAGAAGAGAATAAAAATAATGATAATGAAAAAAATAATTTTCATAAACACAGGCTCGTTGATGAAAAAGATAATAATGTAAAAATTTTTAAAAGTATGAGAATGATAGAAAACATCGCGATGGCAGAAGTGTGGATTGTAGATGCAAAAACAGGAAATATTGTGCAGGGAAGAAATGAAAAAGGACAGCCGTTCTCATATTTAAAATTACCACCAAATGCAGAAGAAACGATAAAAAAGGCAATCGCTGGCGAAACGACTACAACAGAAAATTTTAACGAGCTTTTGAATGAAAATTCAATTACTATAGCAGTTCCAATAAAAAATGCTGAAACAATTGAAGGAGTAGTGCTGCTTCATTCTCCAGTAAAATATATGTCTTCAGCTCTTAAAAGCGGAATTTACACTTTAATTTTTAGTATTCTTGCAGCTCTTATTCTTGCGAGTATCAGTGCTGTGTGGCTTTCTATAAGTTTTACAAAGCCTCTTAACAAAATTCGCGATGCTACGATTAAATTGGCACAGGGAAATTATGAAGTGGTAACAGATGTGAATCAGAGCGATGAAATTGGGGAACTTGCAAAAAGTATTGATAAATTGGCACTTCAGCTGGATAAAAGTTCCAAGGAAAGTGAACGTTTTGAAAAAATGCGGCAGAACTTTATTGCAAATATTTCTCACGAGTTACGAACGCCAATAACAGTAATTCGTGGTTCAATGGAAGCAATTTGTGATGGAATTATAAGTGAGCCTGAGCAGTTAAAAGAGTACAATGAACAAATTTTGTCCGACAGTATTCATTTGCAAAGGCTGGTTAATGATTTGATAGATTTGACAAAACTTCAAAATACAGATTTTTCCATTGACAAAAGTACAATAAATTTATTTGAAATTGTAAATGATGCGGTTAGAAGCATGAAACAGATTTCGACTAAAAAAAATATAAAAATTAATTTTATAGTTGAAAATAATAATGAAATAGAAAGTTATCTTTTTACTGGGGATTATCAGAGAATTCGGCAAATGATAATAATTGTTCTGGATAATGCGATAAAATTTTCCAAGGAAAATCAAAAAATTAATATTTGTTTACGAAAAAAAGACAGCACATACGAACTTAAAATTGAAGATAATGGAAAAGGAATAAATCCTGAAAATATTGGAGAAATATTTAAACGTTATCATAAATCAAACACAGAAGAAAATAAGAATGGAATGGGACTCGGACTTGCAATTGCAAAAGAAATTGCATTACGGCATAATATTGAAATTTCTGTAGAAAGCGAGCCGAATGTTAAAACAGTTTTTACATTTTTAATCCCTGTTTCTAATGTTTTATAAAAATATTGAATAAAAAATTTTATTTAACAGAAAAGTTCAGTTTTTTAAAATTGCACTATATTATGATTTGTGATAAAATTATTTCAAATACAAACTTAAAAAATATAAATTTTGATACTAAAAATAAATAAATATGTTGACAAAACTTAGAAAAAGGTATAAAATTGAAATGGGTACAAAGGTAAGTAGCGATAGTAAAAATTTTAAAATTTATACTATAATTACTCAAACAATATATTTAGTTTAAATATTTTATTTATCACAGAGTTTGAGTATAAATTAAAATCAAACAGAATAAGGAGGAAAAATGCATATAGAGAATGTTGGTGAATACTTAAAGAAAAATGGAATAAAACCCTCAGTACAGAGAATGAAAATATTTCAATATCTACTAGATCATCATACACATCCTACAGTTGACGATATTTTTCAAAATTTATCCCCTGAAATGCCAACTCTGTCTAAAACTACAGTGTATAACACGCTGAATATATTTGTAAGCAGTAATATTATTCAAGAAATCATTATCGAAGAAAATGAAGTAAGATATGATATAGTGACGGCAGATCATGGACATTTTAAATGCAAAACGTGTGGAGAAATAACTGATTTTGATATAGATTTATCAAAATTAGATTTGTCAAAATTAGGCGATGTGGAAATTGATGAAACACATTTTTATTTAAAAGGTACTTGTGAAAAATGTTTAGAAAAACAAAATTAAAAATTTAAAATAAAAAATTGGAGAAAAATATGAAACTGAATAAAGAATTAGAAGTATTATTAAACAATCAAATAAATATGGAATTGGCAGCATCTTATCAATATCAGGCTATGGCAGCATATTTTGATGAAAGAGCTTTGGACGGGTTTGCAAAATGGATGGATAACCAAGCAAAAGAAGAAGTTGAACATTCAAGAAAATTCTATAACTATGTATTAAAAAGAAATGGAAAAATTGAATTTTTTGCATTGGATAAGCCTAAAATGGATTTTACATCTGTTAAAGAAGTATTTGAAGCTGCACTTGCACATGAAGAAGCTGTAACAGCGTCTATTGAAAATATTCACAAACTTGCAAGAGAATTGGGAGATTATGGGGCTGAAGTATTCTTAAATGAATTTGCTGAAGAACAGGAAGAAGAAGAAGAACAAGCTCAAAAATTAATTGATAAAATTGTTTCTTTAGATGTTGATAACAATAGTGCTACACTATATTTATTGGATAAAGAAATGGGAACAAGAGAATAAGTAAAAAAATATAAAGTGGTTTTTCAAAAATGGCTAAGTATGCACGCTAGGAGGGCACGATAAAAGTATTTAGCTATTTTTTATTTCTTTTTGATCCCCATATATATTACAAAGCCAAAAAGCAAAAAAATGACCTATCAACTAAAAATTATCTTTAGACTTAGTAATAGGTCTTTTTTTATTCCAAAAATTTCTTAAAAAATAATATTTACTTTTTCTTTTTCAAATATCAATCCTTTTTCAATTTTTTCATCAGCATCTTCCATAAAATCAATAAAGCATTTCTGATTCTCATTTTTTTGATTTAGCAATTTTAGTTTTTCTTTACTTTCTGAACCGAGATGATTATCCATTTTTAATACATTTCTTACATCCTGATTTAACACAAGTACTTCATTTATCGAAATTCTGCCGCTGTAACCGTTTGAACAATTTTCACATCCGTTTCCTAAACATTTTTGACATATCTTTCCAACCAATCTTTGTCCAATTACTCCAATTAATGAATCTAAAATTAAATATTTGGGGATTCCCATATCCACTAGTCTGATTAATGTGGAAACTGCATCATTTGTATGAATTGTAGAAATTACTAAATGTCCTGTTAAAGCGGCTCTTACTGCAATTTCAGCTGTTATTTCATCACGGATTTCTGAAATTACAATAATGTCAGGATCGTTTCTTAGTGTAGCTTTCAGAACTTCTGGAAAAGTAACTCCAATTCCTTGATTTACCTGTATCTGAATAATTCCGTCTATTTTACTCTCGACAGGATCTTCAACTGTGATAATTTTTTTCCTTCCGTCATTTACCAGTTCTATTAAAGATTTTAACGTTGTAGATTTTCCTGAACCTGTAGGACCGCTGACTAAAACTAAGCCATATTTTCTAGCCATAATTTCATTGAGCATTTGAACACTTTGAGAAGAAAATCCTAAAGTTTCAAGATTTATATTTTCAAGATAGTTTTCCAGAATACGTAAAACTATGCTTTCTCCGCCAATTGTAGGCATATAGGCGGCTCTTATGTCGTAACGTTTATTGGAACTCAATAAAAAAGAAAAGCTACCATCTTGCGGCTTTCTTTTCTCTGCAACATTCATTTCTGATAAAATTTTTATTCTTGCAATAATTTCTGTAATATTTTTTTCCAATAATTTTTTATTTACAGCTTCGTATAATTTTTGACTTTCTGCAAGATAACCGTCAATTCGGTATTTTATTTCCATGCCTTCCAGCAGGTCAAATTTTATGTGAATGTCGCTGGCATGTTCTGCAAGACCAGCTTTTATTATTTCGTTCACATAAGCAATAACATTATTGGATAATGTATTATTTTTTCTATTATCTGTAAATTCTTTAATGTTCACTTTTTCATTTATTTTATTATTCATTGTCCTCAATTTCCCTTCCCATTTTTTCCATTTAATTTCTTAATTTATTTCTTTTTAACGCTTCCATTGTTAAATTCTTCCAAAACTACTTCTGTCTGTTTTTTCAACGTTTTAAACAATGCTTTTTTTATTAAGTTATACCATTTTAAAGCAGCTCTTTGAGCGTCAATTCCTTTTAATGTTTCTTTTAATTGCAATTTAAAAAAGTCAACTTCTTCATAAGAAAGTTTTACTGTTTTATTTTTTTCCTTTTTATTTTCCTTTGTAATTTTGACTTCATTTTCAAAATACTTGAAGAAGCTAAATACATTTGGTAACTGTTTTTCATATTGGCTCATCATTTTTCTCATTTCTTCAATTAATCTTACCAAATAGCTTCTTGACATTTTTGAAAATGTAACATTGACTTTTCTTTTTCCTTTTCCAATTTTTTGTACGATTTGCTGCATTTTAGCTTGTGCCTTTGCATTTATTAAATCCATATTGCTAACTGAATTAGGATTTATTACTTTTGCCATAAAAACTCCTTCCAATTTTTATTTTTATTATTAATTTAATAGTTATATCAGTTTGATTTTTCAACTTTAAATCTGAAATTCCTTTAAAATTTCTTCAAACGAAATATTTCCTTCTCTCAGTAATATTAATTTTCCATTTTCATATTTAATAATTGTAGAAGGCTTTCCCGTTAATTTATTGTTTATTTTTTCAAAATTTTCAATACTTTCATCTGAAATAGCAACATCTACATTTTTTAACAAATTTTCATTTAAATTTTCAAATTTAGTGACAGAATTTTCTCCTGAAATATTTGCACTTGTCGTCAAGACAACACCACCAGAATTTTCTATTATTTCTAAAGCAATTTCATTTTTTGGAATGCGGATTCCTATTGTATGCATATCTTTGTCAAATTTTTTTGTAAAATTCTGATTAGCTCGAAAAATTACTGTTAATTCGCCTGGCCAGTATTTGTTTAGGATATTTGAAATTTTATCCATATTTTCTGATGTTTCATTTATTAAACTGGATAAAATTTTTTGATTACTGATTAATGCAATTATTTTTTTTGAAAAATCACGTTTTTTTATTTTATAAATTTTTTCTACAAATTCTTTTTTTGGAAGAGTACCGATTCCATAGACAGTATCTGTGGGAAATACGGCAACTCCTCCATTTTTTAAAGCAATTACTGCATTTTGAATTTCACTTTTCAGTTTAGAATTTTCTAAATTTTTTTTCACTTTTTCACATCTTTCAAAAGTTTTTGTATTTATTTATCTTCGTCATCATCAACAGGCATTTCAAATAAATCACTTATAGGTTTACTTGTTGCTATTCTCTTTATTATTTCAGCAAACATCTTACTTGTCGATAAAACTTTTAATTTGTCAAACATCTGATCTTCAGATAATTCAATTGTATCAGTTACAACAACTTCCGTAAAAGCCGATTCTTTTAATCTTTCAATTGCAGGATATGAAAAAACACCATGTGTTGCACACGCATAAACTTCCGTTGCTCCTTTATCAATTAAGGCTTGTGCAGCATTACAAATTGTTCCCGCTGTATCAATCATATCGTCAATTAAAATGGCCTTTTTCCCTTTTATATCTCCAATAATGTTCATAACTTCAGAAACATTGGCTTTTGCACGTCTCTTATCAATTATTGCAAGCGGTGTATGCAGCCAGTTTGCAAGTCCTCTCGCTCTTTTAACTCCACCAACGTCTGGTGAAACTACAACTGTATCTTCTGGGCTAAACCCGTATTTGATAAAATGTTTTGCCAAAATAGGCAATGCTTCCATATGGTCTACTGGAATATCAAAGAAACCTTGAATTTGTCTTGCGTGTAAATCCATTGTAATTACTCTTGTTGCCCCTGCTACAGTCAGTAAATTTGCAACAAGTTTTGATGTAATTGGTTCACGTGGGCTTGCTTTTCTATCCTGTCTTGCATATCCGTAATAAGGGATTACTGCAATAATTTCTCTAGCTGATGATCTCTTAATCGCATCAATAAAGACTAAAAGTTCCATAATACTTTCATTTACAGGTTTTGAAGTAGACTGAACAATAAATACTTTGCATCCACGTACACTTTCATTTGATTTTGCAAAAGTTTCCCCATCCGCAAATCTTACAATATCGGCGGATGACAAATCCATATCTAGATATTTTACAATTTTTTGTGCCAATCGTTCACTTGATGATCCTGCAAAAATTCTTATTTTGCTTTTATCTTCCTCTGTTAATGTTATCATTTTATTTCCCTTTCTCTCTTTCTGAAATTTTTTATTTTTTTTCCTTATTTACTTGTTTTGCCCGTCCAAATGCCAATGCTTCATCTGGAATATTTTTTGTAATCACAGATCCTGCCGCTGTAAGCACATCATTTCCAATTTCCACTGGAGCAACAATTATTGAATTGCTTCCAATAAAGGCATTTTTACCAATTTTCGTCTTATGTTTATTTTTTCCATCATAGTTACAAGTAATCGTTCCTGCACCAACATTTGTATTTTCACCAATTTCAGCATCTCCAATATAAGTTAAATGTCCTGTTTTCACACCTTTTTCAAGCGTAGCATTCTTTATTTCTACAAAGTTTCCTACATGTACAGTTTCTTTCAAATATGCTTTTGGACGTAAATGTGCAAATGGTCCGACAGTTACACCTTCTTCAAGAGTAGACTGTTCCACAACAGAAGCCTCTATTTTTACATTATCAGCAATTACGGAATTTTCAATTCTAGTATTTCCTAAAATTTCACAATTTTTTCCAATTTTTGTATTTCCTTGAATTGTTACATTTGGATAAATAACTGTATCCTGCCCAATTTCAACATTATCTTCAATATAAACTGTATCAGGGTCAATTAGAATAACTCCGCTATCCATAAGCTCAATATTTTTTCTGTTTCGTAAAATTTTATCCGCCTGTGCTAATTGAACTTTTGAATTTACTCCCAAAATTTCATCTTCATCTTCAATTTGAAAACTATCCACATTATAATTTTCATTTGTCAAGATTTTTATGGCATCTGTTAAATAATATTCACCTTTTGAATTGTTATTATCAATTTTTTCTATTGCGTAAAGCAAACTTTCATTTTTGAAAATATACACACCTGTATTAATTTCATCTATTTTTTTCTCTTTTTCATTTGCTTCTTTTTCTTCCACAATATTTGAAATTTTACCATTTTCCTTAATAATTCTTCCATATCCAAACGGATTTTTAACTTTGCACGAAAGCACAATACAGTCAAGATTTTTTTCATCAAATGTATTTTTCATTTTTTTCAAAGTATCTTCACGTAATAACGGAGTATCTCCGCAAGTGATAAGCACATCTTCGCCATATTCCTTAATTTTATCCTTTGCAATTAAAACTGCATGCCCTGTACCAAGCTGTTCTTTCTGTGTAACATAGTCAATATTTCCCATTTCTGCTAGAACATCTTCCTTTTTATGTCCAAGAATAAAAATATTCTTGTCATTTCCGATATTTTCCAGTACATTAACAACTCTTTTAATCATTGGAACACCGTTTACTTTGTGTAGAACTTTAGATTGCTCAGATTTCATTCGAGTTCCTTTTCCAGCTGCCAAAATTAACGAAATCATTATTCCTCCTTCAAAATAATAAATTAACAATAAATATTTTTTATCTTTAATAATTCAATAAATTATGAACAAATCTGTCCAAATTTTTAAGATTAAACTTAGAATTACTTTACACCATAATTATATCAATTTTTTGTAATTTATTCAAATGATATGAAAATTTTTTATTTTAGAATATTTAACTTAAAAAGTTTGGTTCAACTTTTTATAGCAGTAATTTGTTATATACAAAATATGAATATCTGAATAATTTATATTCAAAATTTCAACAAACTGTAAATTTTTATCTAATGTTTTTAATTGTAATCTTTCATTTTCTAAACCTGTTACTATTCCGACTTTACTTTCTTCAAAATTTTCATTATCAATAAAAACAAATAAATTATTTTCCTGACAAATTTTTAAAATTGAAAGATAATCTAGTTCATTAATATTTTTAAAATATTTATTTAAGTTTATTTTTTCAATATATTTAACTTCAGTAAATGGTTTAGATATTTCTTCAATAAATTTTTTTTGGATAACTGTTACAAATTTTTCATTTTCAAAATCAGGAATTTCTTTTAAAACTAAAAAATTTCCATTTTCCATAACAATATTTCCGATATAAGTTTTTCCAACAAATAATTTAACTTTGTGAACCTCAAAATCTTTATTTATTTTTTTCCTGTCAAAAAATTTTATCAAACGGATATAATCTTTAGAAATAATTTCTGTAGAAGTTACATTTAGATTATAATCCAGTATTTCCAAAAGATAGTTTTCTCCAATTTTTTTAGCAATATAGCAAATTTCTGTTGTTTCATCCTTTAAATGCAAAAAAACTAAAGTTCTGCCTTTTATAATATTTTCTAAAATAGCGTCAATGGAATTTAAGTTTTTTGTGTACAGCCATTCATAACTGCTTTCTGTTTTATCTAATAAGTTAGTTCCTAAATTTTTTATATAATCTGAATCCAAAATAATTCTTTGAATTTTATCAATTTGATAAATTTTTATTCCATCTTCATCATTTTGAGTATCATAAGACTTTAAAAGCAAATAATTGTCCCAGATTTTTATTATATTTCCAACAGAAAATCCATCAGTATCAAATCTGTAAATTCCAATTTTATCTTTATTTTCTAAATTTAACAAAAATTCTTTCATTTTTTCTCCAGCAAAGTATGTATTATTTATATGTTCAATAATTCGAGTTTTTTATTTATTTTATTGCAATTCTAAATATACCCAAATCTATTTTAAATTAAACTGCTAAAATTATATAAATTTAGGATTTGAGTAAAATAGTCATAGTTTTTGAGTTCGGTTTTAAAGCAGTTTTACTATACATATAGTTTTCAAACAAGTTTATTCTTCATTTTTTTCATTTTCACTATTATAATTCAAATGAATCCTTAAAGCTTCCAGCGAAATTTGAATTTCCAGCAATGAAAACAATAGTGAAATAATTAAAGAAACTAAACTAATCGCAAAACTGATTTTCCCAACAAAATCTATCTGAAAAAATAGAAATAACATCGAAATGGCACACATTAATAAACTTGAAACTCCGAAATACTGCATTTTTTTTATATAATTCAGCCTTTTTCTCAAATTTTTCACCTGATAAAATTCGTGTTTATTTTCTCCGCTTGAATCCATCTGTCTGACAATAGCTGTAAGTGCTAAAAATCTGTTGGTATAAGCTAGCAACAACAATGATACGGTAGGAAACAGTACAGCGGGAGTCGTTATTTCTAAAGTCATTTTTCTCACGTTCCTTTTTTATAGTCTTCTTAATATTTCGTCATAAACTCTTTCACAATTTTTTTTATCTACATACTTCAAAAATTTATTTTTCAATTTATCTGATTTCTGTTTCATAAATTTATCGTAGTGAAAATTATTTTCCGAAATTTTAATAATTTCATTTACGCAGTTTTCGACAGTTTTAGCCTGTTTACCAAATAAATCCTTATCTAAATCCACATACGAGCCAACTTTTTCTTCATATTCACTTTTATCGAACTGGAAGAAGACAATTGGTTTGTCTAGATAATAAAAATCATAGGCTACACTGGAATAATCTGTTATTAAAATTTTTGATTTTTGAAGTTCTTCGGTAATATTCACTTCTTTTGGCAATATTTTTATATTTTTTCCAAGTTTTATATTTCCAAAATTTTTTAAGTAATCCTGCATTAACTGATGAATATAAATATTTAGTTTGATATTGTTTTTTTCAAGATAATCATTTAATTTTTTATTTGTAATAAAATTTGCAATGTTTTGAAAATATTTTGTATCTTCTATTTTTGTATTTTCTGTTTTTATCCAATTTCTCCAAGTTGGCATAAAAAATATCTGTTTTTCCATAATTTGTAAGTTATAAAGTTTGTCGTATCGTGGATAGCCTGTTATTACAGCACTTTTTTTTGGTACTTCCCACCAGATTTCCGTTTTTACCTTTTTTTCAAATTCTGAATCGCAAATATTCAAATCATAGGATTTTACAAGTGCTTCTGCAACTTTTGCCGTTTTTTTGTTCATTGCCTGACGCACTTTAAAGCCAACTGTTCCGTGATTTAGGAATACTTTGAACACTTTTTTGTGAAATTTATTTATTAACGGGACTACAAACAAGTATGGAACAATGTCCGCAGAAATTGAGTGAGAAAATAATGCTACTTTTGCGTTCATAAAATAAAGATAACTTTTAACACTTCCCTTTATAAGTTTTTTTCCTGGAATTTTTTTTGCAATTTTTGCATTTTTATTTACTACCCAGTATACTTCTTCTTGCTGTTTTGCCCTTAAATACTCATACATCGCACGTCCGTTATCCACAAAAAGCTCTCCAGCATTTCCGCCTACAAGCCAAATATTCCTATTTTTAAATCTGCCTTTGTTAAACGGGTAAATTATACAGGCAATTATCATATTTATCAAATATTTTATCTTATCCATATTTTCTCCTAATTTTTAAACTTCATAATGTTTATATCCGTTTTTTCTACCCTTCATCACAACTTTGTGATATGCTTTATTTTTAGTGACAATCCGTCCTATAAAACTTCTGAACTGCCGTTTCCAGTATTTCAAAATATAAAATCTATTTTTTCTGCCTTTTACTTCTTTTTTTACCAAAGCTCCAAATCCTAAAGCATAGTTGTAAGCACGCTGCAAGTCTTTGTAATTTCCTTTTTTGGCTGGATGAAAAATTACATCCTTTGCAAAATATCTGCCTTTATAGCCTTTATGGAGCAATGTCAGCACATAGTCCGTTTCCTCGCCACTCCCAAAAGTTGCACCCACTCCCAAATTTTCATCAAACAAAATAATATCGTCTTTTCCATAATTTACAAAAAAAGTTATAGATTTTACTGTTGTGTCAACACAATCCTTTTTTATATCCATATCTCTTTTTTCCATAACGCCTGTTCCGTAAGTCTTTCCACGTTCAAGCGTGCGGCAGGAATAAATTTGATAATTTTTTTTTCTCTTAAAAAATGAGATAACTTTTTCAAGAGTGTCTGGCTGATATTCACAATCATCATCAGGAAATCCCGCAATTTCACCTTCCATAAGCACAAGTCCTCTATTTCTATTTAAACTCAGTCCTTTTTCATCACTTCTGACATATTTTATTTTAAAATCTTCCTCATAATTTTTCACGATTTCAAAAACATCATATCCTTCATTCTGATCTACGACAATCAGTTCAAAATTTTTATAAGTCTGTGCTTTTAAACTTTTTAGAAATAAATCAAGTTCGGTTGTAACATTAATTGTTGGCATTATAAGCGAAACTTTCATATTTTCATCTCCTTCTTTGAATTATTTTATATCCAGAATTGTCATATATGGAAGATGATCAGACAGTTTTGTCCAGTCTTGTGTTGCATCATTGATAAAATAGCTGTTTTTTACTTTCCATTTTTTTGACTGACTTCCAAAAATGTAGTCTATTCGCGGGTCTGAGAGAGTCCTTTTCCCATCTGGATTATATTCGATATAAGTATCTCTCCAATTTTTTGTTATTTCATTATAATATGTTGTAGTTGGTAAAAAATTTAAATCTCCACTCAAAAATTTTAAATCATCTTTTTTAAAAAATTTTGTTATCATTTCTAGTGATTTCATTTCTTCAGGCTTTATATCAGGTTTAAAATCCAAGTGAGTATTCATTATCAGCACTTTTTTTCCAAAACTTTTTTTTGCCAGTTCAGCAATTAGAATTTGCCTTTTTTCAACTCCCAAGGAAGGCAGCTCATAAGTATATATTTTTTCCAATGGATATCTTGAAATAAATGAAATTCCGTATTCTCCGCCATCATAATCTCTTGATTTTTGGAAATAATAATAATCATATCCCAGCTCTTTTGCAATATCAGAAGTTATATCTTTAAAATTACTTCTTTTAGTAAATTTATCCACTTCCTGAAGTGATACAAAATCTGGTGCATATGGTTTAATGCTTTCTCCTAATTTCTGTCCATTTGTCAATCTTGCTCCATAGATATTATACGTCATTATCTTAAATTCCTTCGCCCAGCTGACAGTCGTTCCCATAATTATTAACGACAATAATATTTTTTTTAAATTACTCATATTTCTTTTGTTTCTCCTAATCCTTTGTTTATTGTATCAAATTTTCATTCCATTATATCACTTTTTCTTATATCTACCAACTTTTTTATATTAATTTGTTATTTCCTTTTTTCCTTCAAATAAAACCTCGCAATTATCCTTGCCTTTTTAATCAATTTTTTTATCTCACTCAAATGCTTCGTTTCCAAAAACAGCCTTGCCTTTAAGCTGCTCCAGCTGTCATTCCACCAATGAATTCCGTATGTTTCAGGTTTTATGCAATCATCAGAATAAACTTCCTTAAATCCATAAGGATAAAAATATTCTTTCGGAAAAATAACTATTTCCCCGTTTTTTAAAGCATTTTCCCTTTTTTCGCTCAAATTATATTTTTTCTCAAAAGTATACGTAAAAATCTTAGGAATTGTCCAAATCGGCTTTTTCCAAATGTCATTCTCGTAAAAATCTTTAATGTCCTTCAGCACTTCATTATGCTTCGTTGTCCCAAAAATCCCAACACTTATGTGTTTTTCATCCTCATACCCAATAAAAAAATTCATCTTCCTATTTTTAGAAAATTCATCTTTTCCTTCTAAAATCGGTGTCAAATCTTTAATTATTTCCATATCCGTATCCACATAAATTCCAGAATTTTCATACATAAAATGCACTCTCATATAATCCGAAACATACGCCCAAAGCCTTCTTTCGTAACATTCACGAAAAAATCTATTTTTCGCAAGATGCGTTTTCATATCAAAATTTTTCTCATTTATCTCTATTATTTCAAAATCAAGCAAATTTTTCTTCCATGATTCCAAACATTTATAGAAAATATCAGGTTTTTTGGCATTCCCAATCCAAACATAATATATTTTTTTTTCTATCATCATTTTCTCCTATTTTTCACCTTTTTTCATAATCATCATATACTTTTTCATTGGATTTTCAGTAACATTCACAACTTTAAATCCAACTTTCTCATACAACTTCTTTGCCCCCACATTATAATCAAACACATTTAACGTAATAGAATTTACATCCTTTTCTCGAAAAATCAAATTTATAAATTCCAATAAAGCCCTTTTTCCAAGCCCTTTCCCAGTAAGTTCAGGATTAATCAAAAACCGCCCAATATGGATATTATCCAGCTCTTTACGTATTTTCTGAATAATTCCAACAAACTCATTTTCATAAAAAATCGAATAAACATTGCTCATATTGTCAATTTGGCTGACCGTAAGCGGAAAATCAGCATTTTCTCCAGCCCATTGCTCAAGAAAATCCTTTCCTTTTTCGTTAGTCCATTTGACTATATCATTTTTATTTTTAGCACTTATTCCTGCCTTTATTTCTATGATTTTCATAAAATACCTCTATTTCTCTATTTCAACTCATATTCTACATTATTTACAATACAAAATTTTATTATCCCTTCATAAAAAGTTTCATAATTTTCATTTGTCCTAAAATTTTTAAATTCTAAATCTGATGAAAATACCAAAGTATAAATTTTTCTTCCATCATTTCCTAAAATCTTTAATGTCCTATACCCAAACAACTTTAATTTTTCAGATTGCATCCTCAAACTTGTAACTGTTAGTTTTTGAATATCGTACTTACTATATTCTACATCATCAATCCTTATAGTATCAGTAGATATTCTTATAATTTCAGGGGTATGAAATTTCATTCTGATAAAGAAAATAATCTTTAAAATTAAAAGCAGTAAATAAAGAATTATAAAAAAAATTATCGTATAAGTAGAGTTTAAAAACAGTATTATTGCTACTGTTAATGGAACTAGGTTAAAAATACAGCTTGCAACAATATCTTTGCGTTTTATTACAATTAATTCTTTTTTTGGAATTTTAAATATCGTATCTCTGATTTCTGCCTTTTTGTACCAAATCTCATAGATAGCCTTTTCAAAGTTTATCATTTCTTTAGTTCCAATCAAATAAATTGGTATCTCATAGTCGTTTATTGATAAATATTTTACTCTGTATCTCTGTTTAGCAGTACCTTTTTCTTTATCGTGTATTTTAATGTTATGCCTTCCTATCTCTGCACGATAACACTCTTTTCGATTTTTGTAATAAATCAAAGTGTTTCCAGATATTACAATTTTTTTATTATACATAAAAATTAACTGAAATAATAAAAATACTGTAATTGGAAACATTACTATCAAAGAAACTACTAAAAACACTTGATAATTTGTAAGCATAGGAATATAGAAAAGCATCATCATTACATATATAATCAGAACAATCCCTAACAGTTTTAATTTCTCTATCCACGACATTTTAAATACTTGTTCTTTTTCGCCCAACTTCATTCAGCTCCTAAAAAATTTATTCCTTTTTACACCAACTCATACTCAATTTCATTAACAATACAAAATTTCAATATTTCTTCATAAAAAGTTTCGTAATCCTCATCCTTTCCAGAATTTTTAAACTCTGAATTTTTAGAAGTAATTAGTGTATAAACCTTTTTTTCCTTATTTCCAAAAATTTTTAATATTCTGTATCCAAAATCTATCGTTCCACTTTTTGTATTCGGACTTGTAATCATTAACTTTTTTATATCATACTTACTGTATTTTTCATCATCAATACTTATAAAATTACTAAATATTTTTATAATTTTCGGTGTATAAATTTTCATCCTAATTAAAGAAATAATTTCTAAAATAATAGCTCCAAAAGTAATAATTATCAAAAAATATTTCAAAAAAATAGCATCAGAAGAGATTATTTTAACTATTATCAAAGTAAAAATTACTCCAATAACATTATTTTTAAAAATATCTTTAAATTTTTCTACAAGTAATTCCTTTTTTGGAATTTCAAATACTGTATTTTCAATTTCCTTTTTTTCAAGTTGAAATTCATAAATAATTTTTTCAAGTTCTGAACAATTCTTCTTCCCAAATAAAGAAATTGGAATATTACAATAATCTATCCATAAATATTTAATATTTTCATAAAACCAGCTACTGCCATTAAATACTCTAATCTTATCTTTTTCTATCTTTCTGCTCCAAACTTCCTTTCTTCTATAATATGTCAAAATACCATTAGATATTACAATTTTTTTATTAAAAATATAAATAGATAAAATTATAAATGCTATAATTGAAAGCAAAGTAATTAAAAAATATCCTAAAAATACTTCTTTTTTTGAAGTTAAAAACTGAGAAGATATTATTATTCCTTGATAAATAATTATCGCTGGAACACAAACTATTCTACACAATATTTTCAATTTTTCTACCCAATGCACTTTAAATACTAGTTCTTGCTCATTCAATCTCACTCAACTCCTAAAAAATTAAATCAATTCCTTCTTCTCCTCTATCTTCCTGTACATATAGTCAAAACTGAAAATCAGCACATAAACTGCAATTAGCATTGCCATATTTTTTACAAGCCCTTCCCCAAAGAATGAGCCTCTTGGGATATAAAAAAGATTTGGTATGAAATAATAGCTTGTTAATAATAAAAATCTATTTTTTACAACATATTTTTCATATTTTATAATAAAAATCCCAAGCAGAATTGAAATTACAATTAGCCAGAAGTAGCCTAAATCATACATTTCCGCAATATAATTTGAGCCAATCCCTTCTCCTTTCAGATAAGCTCCTGAATTTAGATAATAAGTCAATTTATCCGCAATGGAGTTGGTTGTGGCAAGTGTTTCAAGCGACTGTGGCTTAAAGCCGAATATTCCCTGCAAAATGTATGGATAGGTTCCGTTTCCAACAATGCTATGCTTAAAATTGATTGTGTAACCAAGTACAAGGTAACTTACTCCTTGAGAAAATAGAAAATTAAAAATTGTGTTTATCAAATCCAGACTGAATATTTTTTTACTTCGTACAGACACTAGAATTTGTGAGAAAATCACGGTAAATCCTACCAGTTTTACCATTGTCTTGGCTTTTATCCTGATTCCATAAACTTTTGCGTAATACCACATTATAAAAAGCAGCTGTGTCAAAAATATTGCTCTTGCCCCCTTGAACGAATCCAGCAGTTTTACCATAAGATAAAGTGAAGAAATTGTCAAAAATTTTCTTTTGGATGGAATTGAAATTAAAAATATCAAAAATCCGATTGTCATTACTGTACCAGAGCCTTTTGTAAATGCGGGATAGTCAACTCCCTTTAAAATTCCAGTATAATAAGCCTCGTATCCAGCCCGCAAAATAACCCTTAGCTGAATAAACATCTTGTAAGCCAAAGCAGGCAGCGAAATTATAAACAGAGCCATCCCGACATTCGTAAACAGTTTTCTGCTTTCAAGCGTAATACTACTTCTAATCTCACTAATCTTCTCGTTTGAAATCGCAATGAAAAATCCTAGATGTGTAAACAGCAATACTAGCAGAAAAACATTTATTATCTCATTTCTCACATCATAAAAAAAATAAAAGTTAGCAAACTTCGTAGCCCATCCAAACTCCTTATAATTCACAATATCCAGAAATATCCTTGTAAAATTAAACAAAAACAGCGTATACAAAAAAATCATATACGAATTTAGCCACTCCAAATAAATTTTCGCTGTAAAAAAGGTATAAATATAAACACCCATAAGCAGACATTCCAAAAATTTCATCTCCAACGACTCATTCTGAAAAGTAACGACACTTTTCAAAAATAGTACAAACGCAATAACAAACATATGAAATATCAAAAATCCAATTTTATCTCTTTTCATCAATTTACCTCTATTTTTTAAATTTTTTCTTCTATAATTTCACTTAAAATTTTATCATATCGCTATTAAAACTTCAATCAGAAATGTTGTGTCATTATTTAATTTTTTACTTAAAAAATTGATTTATCTTCTTGAGATAATTCAAATAAAACAGAAAAACTCAAACAAGTTGTTGGAGTGTACCGTGAATTTTGTGCTGCAAAAAGAATAACGATTTCTTATAGCAGAAAAGGCAACCCTTATGACAATGCCTGTATTGAATCATTTCATGCAACATTGAAAAAAGAATATGTTCATAATAAAAAGTTCGAAAGTCTGGAAACATTAAAAGCAGGAATATATGATTACATAGAAATGTGGTATAATAAAAAAGGATGCATAGTAAGCTAGGTTTTATGAGTCCAAATGAATATGAAAAACATTTAAAAAAAATCAAATTTTGATACCACATACCTTAAAGGAGAAATTAATATTCCAGTAAGCAAATTAACTATTACACCAAGTATAATATATGTAACATCAGACGGAACTGGAGTGCCTGAAACTTATAGACCAAGATTAGGAGGGTTTTCTAATTCAGATTATTCATTGGAATTTGGAGGAATAAAACCTGATAAAATGTCAGCAAATAGTATATTTGTCGGAAAATTAAACTTGCAATATCCAGTTATGGAAATGTTAAGAAGCCATTTGTATATCAATGCTAATATGTCATTTGCAAGAGTTTCTAATAAATCATACCATTATGGAAAAGAACAAATAAAAAGTTACGGAGTAGGAATAGGAACAAATATTCCATTCATAGGACCAATAAATCTTGGATTTGCAAAATCTCCGAAAGAAAGTGTGAGATACGTATTAAATATAGGATATAGTCCAAAAGCGTTTAATGGAAATTAATATTTGATATTAAAAATAATCAAAAATTAAAATAGAAGCAGGAAATAATGATACAGGAGTAGCCTCTTTAATAAAGTTTTATGAGACAAAATATAATGGAAAGTATTCTTTAGTGGAAAGAGTTTTTAGTAATAGTATTTGGAAGGCAAATCTTCTCGGCGACGAGATGTTTGATAAAAGGGAATTAGAAGAAATTCTTCTTAAAAAAATGGAATCAGAAGAGTTTAAAAATGATACAGAATATCAGAAAATAAAAAAAATAATTGAGAAAATGAATATCGAATTTAAGACTGATACTGGATTTTACTTTCTTGGAATAATTCGTCCAGAAAAAATAAATGCATTATTTTTAGAAAATATAAAATCTGCAGAATTTCTAACTTCTTTTTATGAAAAAGTAGAAGATTTACCAAAAGCAAAAAAATGGGCAAGAACAACAAAAGAATTAATAGAAAAGTCTAAAAATAAAAAAGATTATTCTGAAGCTTTGGATTATGTCAATGAAATTTTAGAACAACGTTGAATAAATTATAAATAAAACAGGCAATTGTATTTCGATGGCAATATTTATCTTGTTACATAAGAAGGGCTTCTAAAATATCAGAATAAATTAACAAAAGTAATAGATACATAAATAGATTAAAATTAAGAAAAGTAAATTATTAAGTAGAAAATTAATAATAATAAAAAATGGAGCAAAACTGTGATGTTGAACTCCATTTTATTTTACAAAAATTTATTTTTAAAAAACAATTAATAAGATTTAGCTAATTCATAAAGTTTTTCGTATTCTCTTGCTGATCTATCCCAAGAAAAATCAAGATCCATATTTCTTTTTACCAATTTTTCCCAAATATCAGGTCTGTCATAATAAATTCCTTCTGCTACTTTTATTGTAAATAACATATCGTCTGCATTAAAGTTTGTAAATGAGAACCCATTTCCTTCATCTGTAAAGATATTGTAAGGCTGTACAGAATCCTTTAATCCTCCAGTTTCCCTTACAATTGGAATAGTTCCAAATCTCATTGCTATCATTTGGCTAAGTCCACAAGGCTCATATCTTGACGGCATTAAGAACATATCACTTCCTGCGTAGATTTCATTTGCAAGCTGTCCATTGTATCCAAGATAAACTTTGAATTTATCAGGATATTTCCAAGCTAAATGGTTATAATAGTCTTCATAGAATTTATCTCCACTTCCTAAAATCACTATTTGAACAGCGTCATATTGCAATAAGTTTTCAAGTGCTGCTGATACCAAGTCCAACCCTTTTCCTTCTACAAGTCTTGAAATTATTGAAATTAAGGCAACGTCTGATTTTGGTAATCCTAATTTTTCTTGCAGTAAATATTTATTTTCTTTCTTTTTATCTAAAGAATCTTTATTGAAAGGAATTATTCCCTTTGTTGTTTCTGGATTGAATTCTTCCACGTCTATTCCATTTAAAATACCGTGAATATATTTTCTATTTGTAATCCATTCCAGCCCTTCACCAAAATATGCGTATTTTATTTCTTCAGCATAAGTTGGACTAACTGTATTTACAACATCTCCATATCCAATTCCAATTTCCATAAAGTTCAAGTCATGTCTATCGTCCATATAATATCCCATTCTTTCAAATGAGTATTTAGAGAATTTACCTTGATACATCAGGTTATGTATTGAGTAAACTGTTCTCATATCCCAGTAAAATGGATCATAATTATATCTTACGTTTAAAAAATATGGAACTGGTCCAGTTTGCCAGTCGTTACAGTGTAAAATATCTGCCTGCAAATTAATTTCCTTTAAAAATCTAAGTGCCAATTCTGAAAACATAGCATACTGAACATCTTGATCAAAATCTCCGTAAACATGTCCTCTTTCATATAATGCTTTGTTTTCAATAAAGTAATAATTTATCTTATCATCAGGATACCTTACCAGATTAAACACATCTCCATGGCTTTCAAGTCTTGCCACCCATTCTAATTTTTCAAGATATTTTAATGGTATTATGTCGTATTTAGGCATTATTATAGAAACTTCGTGTCCTAACTCTTGCATTTTTTTAGGTAATGCTCCCAAAACATCAGCTAGTCCACCAGATTTATAAAACGGAGCCACTTCAGATGCCAAATATACTATTTTCAAACTAATCACTCCTATTCTTAAAATATTTTATTTATTTTAAAATATTCAAGTTACTAAGATACATTTATAAAAATTATGTATTGACCTTAATAACTTGAATTTTTTTTGAATTTCAGATAACTTTAGAATTTACTAATTGTAAATTAATATCTGAGAAGTATAATTTTTAAATTTTTGTTTCAAATTTTAGTAATAAGTAATTAAGACTATTATTTTACAGTTTCCCCAGTTCCAATTATTCTATTATTTTCATTGATTTTTACTCCAGCAAAAATTCTTACGTTTTTACCAACAATTGAACCATCAGGGATAACTACGCTCTTACCGATAACTGTTATTCCTGAAGACAATAAATCTGGACGTTCTTTGTTTGGAACATTTGCATTTCCATTTCCTATGAATGAATTTTTACCTATATATGTTTTTTTATCAATAATAATTGTATCTAAGTGAGAATTTGCATCTACATAAGTTCCTGAGAAAATAATACAGTTTCTGACAGTTGCCCCTTTTCTAACTGTAACTCCAGGCCCTAATACTGAATTTTCCACACTTCCCTCAATTTTACATCCGTTACAGATTAATGAATTTTGAACGCTTCCAGTAACTCCAATTCTTACCGGCGCCAAGTCTTCACTTCTTGTGTAAATTTTCCATCCTGGATCATACAAGTTAATTCCAACTTCTTCAGATTTTTTGATTAAGTCCAAATTTGCTTCCATGTATGAATCATAAGTTCCTACATCTTTCCAGTAGCTGTCATAAGTATGAACATAAACTTTTCTATCTTCTTGAATCATTGCAGGAATTACATGGTTTCCAAA